>CAYTNC010000051.1:9318-15083 GCA_964438935.1 uncultured Bacteroidales bacterium | reverse complement strand
CCCTTGGCTCCGTTCAGCCCCGTTTCTTCGTCAGTTGTGAAAAGGCATTCAACGGGTCCATGCTCAATGGTACGATCTGCCAAAACAGCAAGCATGGCCGCAATACCAATGCCGTTATCGGCACCAAGCGTGGTATCAAGGGCTCTTACCCAATCACCGTCTATTGCTGTTTTAATCGGGTCGGTTTCAAAGTTATGCTGACTCGAGCTGTTTTTTTCGCAAACCATATCCAGGTGGCTCTGCAGACAAACGGATTTGCGGTTTTCATATCCTTTTGAAGCAGCCTTACGAATCAGAATATTGCCCTGTTCATCTTTTTTGTAGTCGAGTTTGTTCTTTTCAGCAAAATGGATGATGTGTTGGATTATCTTTTCTTCCTTCTTGGAAGGACGCGGTATTGCCAGTATCTCCTCAAAGAAACTCCAAACCGCAGCCGGTTTCAGCATGTTAATCTGTGTCATAAATGAAGAAGCTAATGTCTAATGTGAACTCTCAAATATAGCCTATATTATTAACAGTTCAACAGCACGATGGTTTTCAAAATTCTGAATATTTCATAAATTAGCGGTTACATTGACCGCTATGGATGACGATATATTAACTTTCGGATATGATTTCCTTTGACCTCTTGCTTGTTTTTGTTGTCCTGATTTTCATACTCATATCGCTCTTCTGGAACATCATGGGTGTGTCATTTACCCTGTTAATTGGTGTTATCACACTGGGTATTTTTGGCATTCTCACCCCTGCCGAAATTGTTAACGGGTTTGGAAACGAACAGGTTGCCGTTGTCATACTGGTGCTGTTGTTCAGTGATGTGATCCGCAAAACGGATATCATTGAGTTTTCATTCGACCGGATTTTCAGACGGGTTAAAACACCCCGTCAGTTCATGAGCCGGATGACTTTGGCCGTACCGGTATTCTCCATGTTCCTGAACAATGTGCCTTTGGTTGCCGTAATGATGCCTTACGTGAACAATTGGGCCAAAAGGAACAATCTGGTGCCGTCAAAATTTCTGATACCGCTCTCATATGCTTCAATTATTGGCGGGTCAGCTACACTTATCGGCACCTCAACCAACCTGATGGTCAACAGTATGATCATTGACCAGACCATTCTGCCCGGGCAGGAAAAATTGAGCATGTTTGATTTTGTATGGGTAGGCATACCTATGATTATCATCGGATGGCTTTATCTGGTCCTCTTCGGAAATCGTCTTCTTCCTTCAAAAGCAGGTGTGATTGGTGATTTCAATTCAAGTTCAAGGGAATATGTAATAGAGGCAAAGGTGCGCATGCGTTCTCACCTGGTAGGAAAGACCATCCGTGAGTCGGGATTGCTGGATATCAAGGGGTTGTCGCTTACGGCAATTCTTCGCAGATCGTTCAGGATCATTGATGTGCCTTCAGATATTTTGCTTGATCAGGATGACATTCTGGTTTTTAAGGGTGAAACCAGCAATATCGCTGAGTTGCTTAACGCGAAATCAGGTTTAGTTCTGCCAGAGGTAGGCATGCTGGCGCGTCTCCGGCGTGCCAATGTTTATGAGGTGGTCATCTCGCAAAACTCTTCCCTGATCAATAAATCGGTGAGAGACACCAACTTTCGGGGAAAGTATGACGCAGCCATCATTTCTGTTCACCGGAACGGAGAGAAGATTGAAGGCAAAATGGGCTCTCTGGTTTTAAAGGCAGGTGACGTTTTGCTGCTGTTTGCCGGACAGAACTTTGTGAGCCGTACAAAAGACACAATCGACTTTTACTTCATATCTAAGGTTACTGAATACCAGAATCTCGATATGTACAAATCAATTATCATGATCGGGGGACTGCTCTCAGTAGTCATTCTGGCTGCCCTTAACCTGGTATCTTTGTTTATGGGGCTTACGGTAATGATTCTGGTGGCAATGATCCTGAAAATTACCCATCCTAAAGACATTCCGGGTAACATCGATTATAACATGGCCATGACCATTGTGTTGTCATTGGCACTGGGAACTGCCATGATGAAATCAGGAGCTGCTGAAATGATAGCCAACACGGTAATCACAGGCTTTTTTCCATTTGGGAAAACGGGTGTACTTGCAGGTATTTATTTAATTACCACTTTACTGGCTGCTTACATCACATCAAAAGCATCGGTGGCCTTGGTATTTCCGGTTGCCATGAGTGTTGCCCAGCAGTTGGGCGTTCCGGGAACTCCATTTGCACTTGCAGTAGCATTCGCTGCTGCCGGTACCTATATTACCCCCAAAGGATGCATCACCAATTTAATGGTATATGGGCCTGGCGGATATTCCTACCGCGATTTTTTAAAGATAGGATTACCACTTAATCTGATACACCTGATTATGGCAGTGACTCTGCTTTCTATACTCTATTTTTAAAGTGCCTTGCCATAAATCCGGTAGCGCTTTTTTACAACACCTCCAAGCTTTTCATACTCGGCCCTCATTTTTGCATTCGATTCCAATACCAGGTGACTGTCTATTCGTTCGAACTTCATATTCCGGGCTGATGCCAGAATCTTCATACCCATGAGCGCATCGAGCCCTATATTCCTGTAATCAGGGCGTATGGCACCCAGCAACATGGTCAGCAGTTTCGTGGTTTTGGAAGACCTGAGAATTTTGAAAATTCCGGTTGGAAAAAGCTTTCCACGCGCTTTCCTGATTCCATCCGACAATTCAGGCATTGCAATGGCAAAAGCAATAACCTCCTGCTTGTTATTGAAAACGACCTTAACAAATTTCGGATTGATTACAGCCAGGTATCGGTTGGCAAAGTAATCAATTTCTTTGGGCGTTAGTTCGCCGAAACCATATATTGGGGCATATGTGGTATTGATTAACTCAAAAACCGGACGGATGAATGGCCTGAGCTGCCTGCGGCTTGTAAATTCCCTTAATATTATGTTGTTATTTTCCAGTATCCGCTGGCAAATGGACTGGTAGAAATCAGGTATCACATCCGGAACAGGCAGTATATAATCTACACAATCAATTTCTTTTGCATACCCGCACTTTTCCATAAGACCGGGCATATAGGGCAGACTGTAATTGGTGGCAATAACGGCCTGTTGATCAAATCCTTCAATCATGAAACCCTGGGGATCTTTCTCGGAGAAGCCAAAAGGACCAATTATTTTCTCCATGCCTTTTTTCCGGCACCATGCTTCTGCTGCCGATGTTAATTCTTTTGCCAATTCAACATCATCATAACATTCCAGGGCAAAAAAGCGTCCGCATTGCTCATGGTGTACCTTGTTATATTTGTGATTGATAATACCCATGATGCGGCCCACAGGCTCTCCATTGTTATAAGCCAGCAGAAGCAGGGTATCACAATCGTTAAAAAAGCGGTTTTTTGAGGGATTGTAAAAATCCCATTCGTCAAAATACAACGGGTAAACCCATTCTTTGTGACTGTTATGGATTTTTTCGGGAAGATATATGAAATGACGAAGTTCTTTCTTTGAGAGGACTTCTTTGATCAGGACAGCCATATTTTTTTGGGAAAGATAGAAAAAAAGAGTTTCACTGATTATGCCTTATCCCTAAAAATATCATTGTTGCTTAATCCTTCTTTATCTGCCACATGCACCTTGCGGGACTAAAAACCTTGCCTTCGGCATGGAGCGTTTTGATCGCTTTTTCAGCATCTTTCTTTTCCACACCGGCCAGTTCTGCTGCTTCCCCGGTTCTCAGCGGTTTGCCAGCCTTGAACATGGCATTGAATACCTTGTCTTTTACTTCCATAGGTCTTTTTATCTTAAAGATATTAAAAAATGCATTTATATTTGTGCCTTCAATAAAAGAAAAATGCAGGCTATTGAACAGATTCTGACTGCAAAAACCATTGCAGCAGTCAGGGAATTATACGGGAAGGATTGCTCCGGAGAGCAAATTCAATTACAGAAAACAAGAAAAGAATTCGAAGGTGATATTACACTTGTGGTATTTCCACTTCTTAAGCTTTCAGGAAAATCACCTGAAAACACAGCTGCTGAGATTGGTAATTACTTAAAAGACAATTGCAATGAAGTTGCTGGCTTTGGTGTGGTAAAAGGTTTTCTGAACCTGGGCATCATTGATTCCTATTATTTGACTTTTCTGAACCAGGCTTTTGGTACTGAAAATTTCGGACTTATCAGTGCCACATCCGACTCGGAAAAGATCATGGTTGAATATTCATCGCCAAATACAAATAAGCCTTTACATCTGGGACATATCCGAAATAACCTGCTGGGTTTTGCAATAAGCAATATTTTGGCTGCCACCGGCAAAGAGGTTATTAAAACCAACCTGGTAAACGACAGGGGAATTCACATCTGTAAATCGATGCTTGCCTGGCAACGCTATGGAAATGGTGAGACACCGCAATCATCCGGAAAGAAAGGCGATCATCTGGTGGGGGAATACTATGTCAGGTTCGACCTCGAATATAAAAAGCAGGTAAATGAGCTGGTACAAGGCGGACAGACTAAAGAAAATGCTGAAAAGAATGCACCTCTGATGCTTGACGCCCAGGAAATGCTCAGAAAGTGGGAGGCCGAAGATGAGGAAGTCAGAAATCTCTGGGAGAAAATGAATTCCTGGGTTTATAAAGGATTTGATGAAACATATGAAAGGCTCGGTGTTCAGTTCGACAAGATATACTATGAGTCGGAAACATGGATCCCTGGCAAAAAAACAGTACTGGAAGGATTGGGGAAAAATGTTTTGGTGCAGCATGAGGATGGCTCGGTGTGGGCCGACATGAGGGACATAGGCCTTGATGAAAAGGTGCTGCTCCGTTCCGACGGCACCTCGGTATACATGACCCAGGATATTGGCACTGCACAGGCCCGGCAGCAAGATTACAGTCCTGATAAAATGGTTTATGTGGTGGGAAATGAACAAAACTATCATTTTAAGGTGCTGGCTATCATATTGGATATGCTGGGCTTTCCCTGGGCCAAAACACTGCATCACCTTTCTTATGGTATGGTGGAACTGCCCGAGGGCAAGATGAAATCACGAGAGGGAACGGTGGTGGATGCCGATGACCTGATGGATGAAATGATTGAAACGGCACGTGAAATGTCGAAAGAACTTGGAAAACTGGAAGGCCTGAATGATCAGGAAAAAGAAGATATTTTCAGGATTATCGGCCTGGGTGCACTCAAATATTATATGCTGAAGGTTGATCCGGTTAAAAATATGCTGTTCAATCCCCGTGAATCTATTGATTTTGATGGCAATACCGGACCTTTTATCCAGTATACCTACACCCGGATCCGATCGATTTTCCGAAAAGCAGCTGAAATGGGTGTACGCATGCCGGCTGAGTCTACTGTTGCAGCTGCCCTAAATAGCAAAGAAAAGAATCTGGTGAAGATGATTCATGAATTCCCTTCAGTTGTTAAGGATGCCGGGAATGCCTTCAATCCTTCAATGATAGCAAACTTCATCTATGATATGGTAAAAGAATACAATCAGTTCTATCATGACTATTCCATATTGAAGGAGGAGAATCCGGAAATCAGGGATATGCGCCTTATCGTATCTTATGTGACTGCCGGAATTTTAAAACGTGGCATGGAAATGCTCGGTATTGAAATGCCGGAAAGAATGTGATATATTTGGAGAAAGAATCAAGAGCCAAGAGCCAAGGGACAAGTAGCAGTTGCAGTAGCAGCGGCCTAAAGCAAACAGCTAACAGCTAACAGCTAATGGCTAACAGCTAATGGCTAACAGCTAACGGCTAACAGCTAACGGCTAA
>CAYTNC010000051.1:0-9218 GCA_964438935.1 uncultured Bacteroidales bacterium | reverse complement strand
AGCTAATGGCTAACAGCTAATGGCTAACAGCTAACGGCTAACAGCTAACGGCTAATGGCCAATGGCCTAAATAGTATAAACAATTATCAACTCAAAGAATATGTTCGACAATTTATCAGACCGGCTGGAAAGGTCATTTAAAATACTCAAGGGAGAGGGCCGGATTACTGAAATCAATGTGGCCGAAACTGTGAAGGAGATCCGCCGGGCCCTGCTCGATGCTGACGTCAACTATAAGATTGCAAAATCATTTACCGACAGTGTTAAGCAAAAAGCACTGGGACAGAAAATCCTCACGTCGGTTAAGCCCGGCCAAATGATGGTTAAAGTGGTTCATGATGAGCTGAGCGAACTTATGGGTGGTTCTCATGTGGATATCAACCTGAAAGGAAATCCTGTAGTTATTTTGATTGCAGGGTTACAGGGATCAGGAAAAACCACTTTTTCTGCTAAACTGGCAAGCCACCTAAAAAGTAAAAGAGGTAAAAACCCCATGCTTATTGCTGGCGACGTATACCGTCCCGCTGCTATTGAACAGCTTAAGATTCTCGGGAAACAGGTGGAGGTTCCGGTATACACAGAGGAAGGCAATTCGGATCCGGTGAAAATTGCGCAAGCCGGTATTAAAGAAGCAAAAAGACTGGGACACGACCTGGTAATTGTGGATACGGCTGGCCGCTTGGCCATTGATGCCGCAATGATGAATGAGATTGAATCCATTAAGAAAAATATTACACCACAGGAGATTCTGTTTGTTGTGGATTCCATGACTGGTCAGGACGCTGTGAATACTGCAAAGGAGTTTAACGACCGGCTCAATTTTGACGGTGTTGTACTTACCAAGCTTGACGGTGATACACGCGGTGGAGCAGCACTTTCCATACGGGCTGTAGTGGATAAACCCATTAAATTTATCAGTTCCGGAGAAAAACTGGAATCCATTGAGTTGTTCCATCCTGAGCGTATGGCCGACAGAATCTTGGGCATGGGCGACATTGTTACTCTTGTTGAGAAAGCACAGGAGCAGTTTGACATGGATGAGGCCCGTGAAATCCAGAAGAAAATAGCCCGAAATCAATTTACCTTTACTGATTTTCTGGGTCAGATACAGCAGATTAAGAAAATGGGCAACGTGAAGGAATTGGCAAGCATGATTCCGGGAGTGGGGAAACAGCTCAAGAATCTGGATATGGATGATAATGCATTCAAAGGAATTGAAGCCATTATCCAATCCATGACACCTGCCGAAAGGGGCAATCCGGAAGTTCTCAATGGTACACGTCGCAAACGTATTGCTGATGGAAGTGGAACCAGCATTCAGGAAGTGAACAGGCTGGTTAAGCAGTTTGATGAGACACGGAAACTAATGAAAATGATCACCACCAATAAAAACCCGATGCGCATGATGGGTAATATGCCTGGTATGCGTGGCAGATAAACACACAATTGAATTTATGCAACTCATCGACGGAAAAAAAATCGCAGCTGATGTTAAGGCTGAAATTGCCCGGGAAGTTGAAGAAATGAAAGCCCGGGGATTGAAAACACCTCACCTTGCGGCTGTTCTTGTAGGGCACGATGGGGCCAGTGAAACATACGTGGCTGGTAAGGTGAAATCATGCGGTGAGGTGGGCTTTAAATCCACACTGATTCGCTATGAGGATGACGTTACTGAGGCCAGGGTGTTGCAAACGGTACACGACTTAAATAATGACAAAGATGTTGACGGGTTTATAGTTCAACTTCCTTTGCCCGCACACATTTCTGAACAGAAAATAATTGAGGCCATTGACCCGCGCAAGGACGTGGATGGCTTTCACCCGGTTAACCTGGGTCGTATGGTGCTTGGACTTCCGGCCTTTGTTTCCGCAACACCTGCCGGAATTATCGAACTGATCAAAAGATACAACATTCCCACCTCCGGCAAAAGCTGTGTGGTTGTTGGCCGCAGTAATATCGTCGGCAAGCCCATCAGCATACTCATGTCACAGAAAGCTGACCCCGGTGATGCCACGGTTACCTTATGCCACAGCAGAACTCGGAATCTCGATGAAATAATCCGATCAAGCGATATCGTCATTGCTGCTCTTGGCAAGCCCCAGTTTATTACGGCCGATATGGTGAAAGAAGGGGCCGTGGTCATCGATGTCGGTATTACCCGGGTAAAGTCGGATCAAACCAAGTCGGGTTTTAAGTTGCTGGGAGATGTGAAATTTGATGAAGTGGCGCCCAAATGCAGCTATATAACACCCGTTCCCGGTGGGGTGGGTTTGATGACAGTTGTATCACTATTAAAAAACACACTCAAGGCGGCTAAAAAAGAGATCTTCCCGTAAACAATGAATATGCACGTCTGCATCTGTTCTGTTGCGGTATTAAGCTTGTTTCTTACCGGGTGTCATAGCCGCAATGATAAAGATGATCAGTACTTTACCTGGTCATCGGATGCACCTTTGACCATCCCATACAGAGTCAGGATTCAAAAGGCCGACCGGGGCAATTTGCTGAGAAACCATTCTTTTGAAACTGGCAGAACTTTTAACCTCGACAGCAATAAAACCTCATTTGTTCTGGATGGCTGGCAACAGGTGGGAAGTCATGTGGAATGGGTGGATATCCGAAATGACAGTACCTATGATGTAAGCGAAGCCTTTTCCGGATACAGAGCAATAAAAGTGGCCAGGAATACCGTCTTTGAAACAGATGAGCAGGGAGAAGGCGTTATCAGTGAATTTGTTAAGGTTATCCCCGGCAATTATAAGCTCTCTTTGTATGCGCGAATTGAAAATGCCTTTCCGCTTAAAGCCAGAATGGGTACCCGGATGTATGACGGTGTTGATATCCGGCTTCAGTTTTTCGACAGGAATAAAATGCCGGTCAAATCGCATGTAAACTATCCCTTGGCCGGACAAATAATCGATGCTTCATTCAAAGGGTTGTCATTTGCGAACTTTAAGGAGATCAAATCGTTCAAATGGGGAAAAATAATTGGCAAATCTGCCTACTTTCCTTTTCAGGAAGGTGACATACCTTCATGGGCACATTACGTGAAAGTATTTGTAGGCCTAAAGGCGCGCGGAACCCTGTGGGTCGACAGCATCAGCTTTACCTATACCGGTAAAAACTTTTCATTAACTGAAAGAATGCAACAGTTTACAGATACGGCATACACAACACCATTGACACTGATACCTGCACCCAAAAAGATGAAGCGGATGGAATCGGTGGTATTCTTTAAACCGGGAATGGATGCCGGTATGCTGCCTGTAATCATTGTGCCCGATGATGCCAGTGATCTTGTTTTGGATGCCGCCAGGCTCATTCAGGAAAACTTCCGGCAGGGAATCGTAAAAAGCAATGCCGGTAATAATGAAATACCTGCAATCCGTGTATTTAGAGCTGGAAGTGCCGTTAACTATGAAGGTGCCAAACTTGTAATCAGCATCGGAAATACACCTTTGATGGTCAAATATGGGGAGGCGGCACCTGTTCGTGATATTGAAAAACACCCACAGGGCTATTTTATCTATTCCCCTGTGAATAAGCCCAACCTGGTTTTAGTGAACGCTCACGATGAAACCGGCTTATATTATGCGGCACTTTCCCTGGTGCAGCTTATTGATAACAACTCACCTGTTTTTCATAATTCCGGCATTGTAGATTACCCGGATTTTATTTTCCGTTTTTGTTCAATGCCTGAAGCAACGGGCCAACAGGATACAAGAGAACAGGGAGCCCTGATCAGCGAATTGATCAGCTATAAACTGAATGGCATTTTTACCACGTCAACAGGTGACAAGTCCAGCAACCTTTCACAAGCAATTAACACAACGGGTTTTTCAAATCAGATCAACAGCATGATCAGCATCATTCAGTTGCCAGTGCTGTTAACTCCCGGTGATTCAACACTCACCTATGTTTATCCGTTGCGAAACATGCCGGCAGATCTGAATTCGGTTGTAATCATACCGGGCAATTCCGGAACAGCCGGCATCACGAAACGCCTGGCTATTCCCGGGTTCTTTCATAATGAAATGATCGACAATTCACTTGAATACATGAAGTGCTCCGGAAAAGAAGACCTCAGCTTGCTGTATTCGGGATCTTCCTATTTCAGTACATTTACTGATGCAGCTGATATTGAGCGATATGCTCTTTGCAAGGGAGGAAGACCTGTTTTTCTGGATAACTCAATGCTGATATCTTCTGAACAAGGCCTTTACAATGGGAGTTATCCCTGGTACCCGGGTAAAGCCAGACTTTACAACATCTTTGAACCCTTTGGTAATGATGACATGCGTGATTATTTTTCAAGGCTTGACACAACCATTTATCTTGTGAATTACCCATCCAAAAGCGAGATAGATATTATACGGATTGCCACTGCTGCCGATTTCATGTGGAATGCGAATTCCTATATAAAAGAGGGATCGCTGTGGCGGGTTCTGATGGCGCGGTATGGACCGGTTAACGCACGAATGCTGCTGAACTATGCCGATAAATACGGACTTGTGCTTGAAGTTTTGTTGAGGCTTGAGCAGCAGAATTCCATTGCACGTTATTATAAAAACGGTCTTCAGTTGCTTGCTGAACTGACATCATTGGTTGGTGCACTGGGTGATTCACTTGGCTCACAACACAGGCTTGTTAAAGAATTACAGCAGCTCAATGCCGGTGTGAAGGTCAAATTAAACAACTATAATTTGTAAACAGCTGTGCAAAACTTATATCTTCTTTAGTCAAATATGACATACAAGCTATTCTTCTTTTTTATTATATTAGCTGACAACTACTGGAGCCATGTTCAGCGATTGGGATAACTACGATGATGATTTTGGAACTTTGGAGTTGTTGAAGCGATATCAGGAAATGATTATCGGCAATAGCTATTGCTTCTTTGACTTGTATGAGTACGATTGTATCATTGATTACTACAGGGATCAGTATAACTACAAAGAGGCTATTGATGCAGTTTGTCGTGCCATAAAGCAGCATCCCGGATCATCTTCCATGAAACTCAGATACAGTCAGTTGCTCATTGAAACAGGCAAGCCCGGCAAGGCTTTAAGTGTGCTCAAGAGCATTGAAATAGTTGAAAATCATAATTTTGAAATGCACCTTTCCAAAGGTTTGGCATTAAATATAACCGGAAAATGTGCTGAAGCGGAATCTTCTTTCCGCAATGCACTGATGATTTGCGCTGAAGATAAGGATGAAGTGGCCTATGAAATTGCACAATCATTTATGCAATTGGAAATGAATGAGCTGGCCATAAAATACCTTCAGATTGCCATTCAAAATAATCCCATGAATATTCTGGTGCTATATGACCTGGCATCCACGTACCTGAAGATCGATAATGCCCAGAAAAGCATTTTTTTCTACAAGAAATATCTTGACCTGGACCCATTTGCAGAACATGTGTGGGATAACCTGGGGCTGGTATTTGATAGTATTGGAAATATTAAAAGAGCAGAGGAATCGTTTGATTTTGCATTGGCGATAAATCCGCAGTATATTCCCGCCTATTTCGACAAGGCAGAAATGCTGATGCGGAATAATGAGCTTTGGCGGGCTGTCAACGTATATGAAGAACTTCTGGCTGAAGATAATTCCAATACCAAAGCCATGTGTGAGATGGGTTATTGTTTTCACCAGATGGGCCTTAATACCGAAGCTATTGATTTTTACCGGCAGGCACTATTTGTAACCAGTGAGTGTTCTGAGGCATGGTTGGGGCTGGGATCAGTATATCTGAATATGGGAAAATTCATGCTCAGCATTAACATGATCAGGAAAGCCATATCACTTCAACCTGAAAATGCCGACTATTGGTTTATGCTGGGTAGGGCATACAGCAGTTCACGAAAGCTGAATAAGGCCATTCTGGCCTTTACAAAAGCTTCTGAGCTGAATCCTTTTGACTACGATATCTTGATGATGTGTGCACAAATACTGTTCAAAAAAAGAAGAATTTCAGAAGCCAGGTCCATGCTGCAGCAATTACTTGAATACAATAATGATGACCCTGTTATTCATTACCGGTTGGCTGCTTATTGTGCCTACCAGGGCGATCTGACTGCAGCACAGAAGTACCTGAAACAAGGGTTGAGGCTGAATTACCAGGAGCACAACGAGATGTTCAGACTGTTTCCAAAAACCCGTACGTTGCCAATATTCAGGCAGGTAATCGAAAATAACCACCAACCCGACCGGGTATTCAAGAAATCCAGATAATTATAATTCCCTGATATGGATATTAATCTTCCTTTCATTCCTGAGAGATCTTCCAAGCCCAGAAACTCAGGTCTTACCATGATGATGGATAAAGGCTTAAGCACACGCGAAGCTGAAAATTTTATCGAAAACAACGGACCATATACCGACCTGATTAAGCTGGGCTTTGGTACTTCATTTGTTTCCAGCAATGTGGAAAAAAAAGTGAAGATATACCAGGAGGCAGGTATTCGGGTTTACCTTGGGGGTACGCTGTTTGAGGCATTTGCTATTCGTAATATGTTCAGAGAATATGTTTCGCTTGTCAGCAAGTTGAAAATTGACACGGTAGAGGTGTCCGATGGTTCGATGTACATGCACCATTCACTGAAGCTTGATTTCATCAGTAAATTGTCGAAAGATTTTACTGTATTGTCAGAAGTGGGTTCCAAGCAAAAAGGTGTTGAAATTCATGATGACGTATGGGTTGAAATGATGAAAAAGGAACTGGATGCGGGTTCCTGGAAAGTAATTGCTGAAGCTCGTGAAAGCGGAACAACCGGCATTTATCATGACGACGGAAGCGCCAACGTAAATCTCATCAACCTGATCAACAAGAAGCTGGAACCATCTGCTGTATTGTGGGAGGCACCAACCGGCAAACAACAAGCCTGGTTTATTAAACTCATTGGTCCGAATGTGAACCTGGGGAATATTGCTTACAATGATGTGATCCCTCTTGAATGCCTGAGACGTGGTTTGCGTGGAGATACTTTTTTTGATTTCCTGCCTGACGATTTGAAGAACCAAAGGCCAGATTCATCCAAATATCTGAACCTGGATTAACAGGGCAACCCATTATCAACCATGAGATGCTTTGGTTTGATCGGCTATCCGTTATCACATTCATTTTCAGTTAAATACTTTGCAGAAAAGTTTGAGCGTGAGCGGCTAAAAGATTGCACGTACAGTAACTTTCCGCTTGAGCATTTAGAGCAGCTAAATCACCTCATTGAACAACGGGAAGACCTGATGGGGCTGAATGTGACCATACCCTACAAGGAACAGGTTATTCCGTATCTACAGAGTGTTGATGAGGAAGCTGCTCAAATAGGTGCTGTAAATACAATAAAAATATTCAGAAAAGACGGCAGCATTCACCTGAAAGGATACAATACAGATGCATTCGGCTTTCGGACATCATTGGAGCCTTTTATAAAGGAGCACTTTCGTAAAGCCCTGATATTGGGTACGGGTGGCGCATCAAAGGCAGTTGCGCATGTTCTCAGCACGCTGGGAATTGAAGTGACTTATGTTTCGCGGAAACCCGGAAAGCCTGAATATCTGTCGTACGAAGAGCTGACTCCTGCTGTTATGGCGTCGTGCCAGGTGATTGTGAATACAAGTCCCGCCGGAATGTATCCCAATACCGATGCGTGTCCGGCCATTCCCTATGAGTGTCTTACTCAGGGGCATGTGCTTTACGACCTGATTTATAATCCGGCTGAAACAAAATTCATGGCATTGGGGCGTATGAAGGGGGCGCAAGCAATTAACGGTCTGCAGATGCTGTACCTGCAGGCCGATAAAGCATGGGAAATTTGGAATTGCTGAATTATCCGCAAAAAATTAAAGCATCATAGGGCAGACATCTCCTGCAGCTTGGCACTGAATTTTATGCCATATTTACTGGCATTATTAGCATTGATCTCATACTTCAGCTTATCCGTAGCAACAACGAAGTTAATGGCAGAACCCTCATTCAGGGCACCGCTTTTTTCGGAAATGATTAGCGTACTTTTTCCATTCAGCACAGGTAATACCTGAGCCATTTGTTTGGTGCGGGAAAAGGTGATGAAAATGATATGACAATTCTGAATTTCAGCAGGTTCCTTATAGCGAACCACCTGAATGCTCTGTGCTCCAACTTTTTTTCCTTTTGTGAAAGCTTCAAGCTCAGTAGCTATTTCAGAACTGCCCAGCACACCAATGATGAAATTACCAGTCCGGTAATTTGCAGGCCATTCAATTAATCTGGAAAAATTATAAATATATAACGTCTGTGCCTTGGGAATAGACGTTTGCATGTACGCATTTGTTGCCAAAAATAAAGCAGCCAGTGCGATAATAATCTTTTTCATCTCATAAATTATTTAATCTCTGCATCATTATACGGCAAGGAAAATTATTTGTTTAGGTTTTTTTATAAGTGCACAGGAAAAGGAATGGGAGATTCCTTTAACCGGTTAAAACCTCATAATTTCAGGCCAACCTGATGCCAGACGGGTAGATTATGCCAGTAAGCATTAAACCCTGTGCCGGAACTGAAAAACCAGCCAGCCTGCGATCTTTGCCGTCTATGATTTTGATGAATTCGTCCAGGCTGATCCGGCCCCTTCCCAAATCAACCAGAGTGCCTACTATGGCCCTTACCATGTTTCTTAAAAAGCGGTTTCCGGTAATGGTAAAAACCAGCAGATTGCCATTTTCATTCCAAACGGCTTCAGTTAATATGCAAATATTGTTTTTGACATCGGTATGGAGCTTGCTGAAACTGGTAAAATCGCTTGTTTTTAATAGTATTCCGCAAGCCTTGTTCATTAGTGCAATATCCAGAATTCCCGAGTAATTCCAGCTCAATTCGTCAATAAAAGGATCCCGGGTGTGGCAAACCGTATAAGTATAGGTGCGCGATACAGCCGAGTAGCGTGCGTGACTGTCAGGTTTTACCTGGTATACTTCATGAATAACAATGTCGCGGGGCAGCAAGGCATTCATTTTGTATACAAAATCATTATAATCATTAATGCACTGCGATGTATCAAAATGAGCCGTAAAAAAACAGGCATGTACACCGGTATCTGTGCGTCCGGCTCCGGTTGTTTCAACCGGCTCATGCACAAGCGTACTTAAAGCATTGTCTATCACAGACTGAACAGACTGAGCATTTGGTTGCTGCTGCCAGCCATGATATCGGGTACCTTTAAAAGACAACTCTATGA
>CAYTNC010000050.1:0-15230 GCA_964438935.1 uncultured Bacteroidales bacterium | reverse complement strand
ATAAGCCTTCGAAAGGGGATTATGTGGATTACGTGGAGGTGAAGGAGTAGCCGGTTGAAAGGGCTAAAGCCCTTTTTTTCGCGATTTTTGCCATAGGAGACCCCGGCATGAATGCCGGGGCTAGTGATATACTTCCGGCAAGGCAGGCTTACCGAAGTATGACGTGCAGCAACCAATCTATTTTGAAAACGACTTGATTTTTTTGGCAAAATTGGAGGCAAAAACAAAGTCGTTCAGGTTTTCATCGTCACTGTCGAGTATGCCTTCACGTGTTCCTTCCCAGGCTTTATGGCCTTCATGAATAAAAACCACCTTTTCGCCTATTTCCATAACCGAATTCATATCGTGTGTATTGATCACCGTGGTGATGCTGTATTCGTGTGTTATTTCGCTGATTAAATCATCAATAACCAGGGCAGTTATGGGATCGAGACCGGAATTGGGTTCGTCACAAAACAGATAGCGGGGATTTTCAACAATGGCACGAGCAATGGCAACTCTTTTTTTCATTCCTCCGCTGATTTCGCCGGGATACAATTTATTCACATCGGTAAGGTTCACTCTCTTCAGGCAGTCGTTGGTCCGATCGCGCTTTTCATTGAGGCTCATGTGGGTGAACATGTTGAGTGGGAACATCACATTTTCTTCTACGTTCAGCGAGTCGAACAGCGCACTGCCCTGAAAAAGCATGCCAATTTCGCGGCGGATTGCCTTTCGTTCGTCGAAGTTCATTTTCACGAAATTGCGGTCGTTATAAAGCACCGATCCTTCGTCGATTTCATGGAGGCCCACCAGGCATTTCATGAGCACGGTCTTACCGGAACCGCTTTTACCGATAATCAGGTTGGTTTTTCCTTTTTCAAAGGTAACGGAGATGTCATCGAGCACCCTGACCCCGTTGAATGTTTTTACCAGGTTATCCACTTGTATCATCAGGCAAGCATCATTTGGGTTAGTACCAAGTCGGCCAGCAGTATGAGTATGCTGCTGTAAACAACGCCTCTTGTGCTGGAGCGGCCGACTTCCAAAGCACCGCCCTGAACGTTGTATCCGTAAAAGGCCGATACGGAAGTAATGATGAAGGCGTAAACAACCGTTTTTACCAGGGCATAAGTGACATAAAACGGAACAAAGAGATATTGGATGCCAAAAATATAGTCGGATGAAGGCAGTGCGCCCGTGATGACCACGGCCAGCCAGCCGCCGATTAAACCCACAAACATGCTGATGAGTGTGAGGAAGGGATTAAAAACCATGGTAGCCAGAATTTTTGGCAGCACCAGGTAGCTGGCTGAGTTGATGCCCATCATCTCGAGGGCATCTATTTGCTCGGTGATGCGCATGGTACCTATTTCCGATGCAATGTTTGACCCTACCTTGCCGGCCAGTATAAGGCCCACCATGGTGGAGGAGAACTCAAGCAGCAGGGTGTCGCGGGCCGTAAGGCCAATGAGGTAAAGAGGTATCCAGGAGCTTTCAAGATTATACCGGGTTTGCAAAGTAATAACTGCACCGATAAACACGGAAATGATTATAACAATGCCCACTGAATTGAGCCCGAGATTTTCGATTTCCCGGACCGTCTGCTGCAGGTATATTTTCGGTTTTTCCGGTTTTGCAAAAACCCGCGACAGGAAAATCACATAACGGCCGAATATGGTAAAGAAGTTCATGAACACAAAAATAGTGATATAAAATCAAAATAAAACCCAAGTTAATCGTTCTAATAATTAACTACATCAAAATAGCATCGGCTTCAATACTTAATTTGTTAAATTTGTCAAATACATCAACCTAACAACCTATTTTTCATGAACCAGGATTATTATTGTATTATTATGGCCGGAGGCATTGGCAGCCGTTTTTGGCCGTTAAGCAGAACCAAAAAGCCCAAACAATTCCTTGACATTCTGGGCACGGGCCGCACGTTGCTGCAGCAAACCTTTGACCGGCTGAGCAAGGTTGTTCCTGCCGGAAATATTCTGATTGTCACGAATGAGGATTATGACGACCTGGTTAAAAAGCAGTTACCTGAGATTTCGTCGCAACAGGTATTGCTGGAGCCGCTCCGGAGAAATACCGCACCCTGTATTGCTTATGCCAACCATAAGATCAGCCTGCTGAATCCCAATGCGAGGATTTTGGTGGCCCCGTCGGACCATATCATTATGAAGGAGCAGGAGTTTTTGGATGTGGTTAAAAAGGGACTGGAATTTGTAACCGATAACGACTGCCTGCTTACCCTGGGTTTACAGCCCAGCCGGCCCGAAACCGGTTACGGGTACATTCAGATTAACGGGGATAAAACGGGCATTGAGCTGAATAGCAGCATCCGGAGGGTTAAAACGTTTACTGAAAAACCCGACTTGCCCATGGCTGAGGTATTTTTACAAAGCGGCGACTTTTTCTGGAACTCCGGTATGTTCTTCTGGTCATTGAAGACCATTATGAAAGCCTTTGACAGGTACCTCCCTGATGTTGACCAGCTTTTTGTTGAGGGAAGCAAGTTCTACAATACCGACAAGGAATCGGAATTTATCGGCAAGGTATATCCCAATTGCAAAAATATTTCTATTGACTATGGCATCATGGAAAAAGCCGAGAATGTTTTTGTGCTGTGTTCCGATTTCGGCTGGTCGGATTTAGGTACCTGGGGATCGTTGTACGACATGCTGTGCAAGGACGAAGAAAACAATTCGGTTACCGGCGCCAGCGTATTTACCTACAATTCCAAAAACTGTTTGATTAACCTGCCCAACAACAAGCTTGCGGTGATTCAGGGTCTGGATGATTACATAGTTGTTGAATCCGACAATATATTGCTGATTTGCCGGAAGCAGGATGAGCAGAAAATAAAGAATTTTGTAAGTGATGTGAAGCTGGAGAAGGGGGAGAATTATATATAGTGACGAGTGACGAGTGACGAGTAGAGCCAAGAGCCAAGATCCAAGATTGAGGACATCAGGACAAAAAAATAAAGCCACGAATCATCGTGGCTTTTTTTATAAGGTTGTCCGGGAACTAATCCCCGCTTGTCACTCGTCACTTGTCTCTTGTCACTACTCACTCTATTAATACTCCCAAAGGTCGTGTTCGGTTTCGAACAGGTATTGTTTCACCCTTTCGGCTTCGAGCAGGGCGTCCATACCCAGGGCATAGGAACCTATGTTACGGTTTTCATACACGTTAGATTCGGCATAGATGTAACTATTGAACCTGCGTTGTGAGAAAAAGTCGTCGTATGAAATGCGCTGTGCATCGTTGTTTTCGTTGAACATCTCGTGGCGTGTCATCAGGGGTCTCAGTTCGGGGAAGTAAACCCAAATGGTTTTTCTTCTCAGAATGGTTTCGGTGGGCATGCCCTGGTCGTCGAGCTGGTAATATACACGAATGGGGCAAAGTCCGACAATTCTCACGTTCATCACGGAGTGGTTTTTATCAAAGAACCATTTTTCCTTTACCATGATTTGTTTCACCTCATCGGTTCTTCTTTCATTGTAGATGGTGGTATCTGAAACAAACCCCGTGTTCATATCGGTTTTTTGGATCACATCGGTTCCGGCGCCAAAAGATTCATCAATCTTGGTACGGTCAAGCGGAATGGTAAATTCATTTTTCGGATCGTCGGACGAAAAGGCACGGATGCCTTCGTTGTCGATTCCCCAAAGTATCAACTGTACCAGGTTATACCTGTCGTTGATTGGCCTGAGGGGGTAGTACATAGGCAGGTTTTGTTTCTGCTTCAGGTCGATGATCCTGTAGATATCCTTGGCCCACATCACGTCGGCTTCGCGCAGGTAGGAGTAAGGTACCGGAGTTTTATTGGGAATGTGCTCACGGGTATACACTTCGGTAAGGATATCCTGGGTTTTCGCTTTCTGCGGTGCAACCAGGATCATCGCCAATCCCATCATTAAAAAAGCAACTCGTTTCATTCGACTATGGTTTAATAAATTAATTCAGCTTGAAGTTAATTGTTGAAAGATTTCTGACGGTGCCATCGGGGCCAACCGCTTTGATATCCTGCACATACACGGAATTTCCTTTGTTCTGGTTGTTGATCAGGTTCCGGACTTCCTGGGTGAACATGTTGCCTTTCACTATTTTTTCCTGAACGAATCCCTGAACAATACACATCACAGTATAACTGGTTACATTAAATTTCAGATCGAAGTCAAAGTCGGGTGGCATGGAGGCCATCACACCCTGTTGAGCCAGCAGTACGTTTTTGGCAATCATACCGCCTTTTTGGCCGTTAACGGTAGCAACCGGGTCGGGAACAGCTTTCACGCGGAATTCCTTGGTGCCTACGGTGGACCATTTGCCATCGAGTTCAGCGGAAACGGAGATCATGCAATTACCGATTCTTTTGGCCCGCATGATATAGGAGTTGCCACGTGGTTCCAGCACACCGTTTGAGGCGTTGGCACGGATTTTATTGCCGCCCACGCCGGATACGGATATTTCGACCGGGTTATCAACACCCAGGTAGAACACATTCATTTTGGTGGGAGAAACCACAACGGCGCCTTCAGCCACGGTATATTCAGCCGAGAACGGTCTGATGATGGGTTGGCCACCGGGTCCTTTGATTTCGATTATGCCACCCCAGGTACGTTGTCCGAGTGAACTTCCTGAACGTTCGAAGATACCTTTGCCGGTTCCTTTTTCGGCAGGCAACTTGGTGTAGTTAAGGCCTTCCCTGCGTCCGTATTGCTTGGCTCCTGTGGTGGGGTCAACAGTTTCCGTCCAGGGCTGGCTTACGCCTTCCACCACGTAAATATCGGGTGCCTGTGTGGTATCGCGTGCAGCGAGGAAAATATTGGCTTTGTATGGGTTACCCCTGATGATGTAATTGGAATTGGGGATCACCACGGCCTCAAGTTCGTTGAACTTAACTTCACCGGCGCTGATCTGAGCGTAAAGGTAATTGATCATTTCCGATTCGGAATTCCGCAAGTCGATCTGCAATGATGACATGATGGCCAGGAAGCCCATCAGCGGAGAGTGTCCGAATTTATGGTATTCCCAGGTATTCAGAGAGGGATCTTTCTTTTTTCCTTTTCCTACAACCGGAGGTTCTGTATCGAGACTTTTAGAAATCGACTGTTTCAGCTGCTCGGGAATTTCTTTTTCAGTTACCATGGTAAGCATGAATTCCCTTAGGGCAGTAATCTCGTTTTTCAGTTTGCGGGCTTCGCTATTATCATTCAATTCGTTGCCAATCATGATACGGTGAGGCGTATCGTAGTCGGTTGTTGCTTCAATCTTGTCTCTTTGAATGGATTTACCCTCAATAGCTGCAGACTGTCCTCTTTCTGCTTCATTAAGCGTTTTCAGTTTCAGGTCCTGTATATAGTCATATACTTTCTGTGTTCTTTCCTGCACCTGAATTGCCCTGTCGCGCCAAACTTTGGTTTTGTTCTGATTTAACTGGTAGGCCTGGTCAAACTCGTTGTAGATGTCTTTGTTTTTGTTGAACATTGTGATCCCGGTCTTCTCCAGTCCTTCATCAATGATCTTGAATGCGTCGAGCACACTGGTTGATACATTCAGTGCCAACAATGCTGTCAGCACCAAATACATCATGCCGATCATTTTTTGTCTGGGAGTTTCTTTGCCGTGTGCCATAATTGTGATTCGCTGATTAATTACTTATTAATAATCACGTTCATGGCTGACAACATATTGCCATAGATGTTATTGAGAGATGAAAGGTTGTCACGAAGTTTCACGACTTCTTCTTTGTACCTGCCGGTTTCATCGATAGAATCCTTCAGTTTTGCAATCATATCCTCTATTCCGGAATAAACCTGTTGGGTTCCTTTAAGGTGGTTGGAGCCTTCTTTCACCTGCAGTTCGTAAACGGCATTCAGTGCGGCCAGGTTTTTATTCAGTGCTTCGAGGTGTTCTTCGTGTGCCTTACCGCTTTGTGCAATCATAGTGTGTTCGCCCTTAAGGGAATCAGCAATTTTCTGGTAAGATCCGGCAACTTCGCTGCCTGATTTGGAAACCTGTTCTGCTGATGACAGGTAAGCTGCAGCAAGTGAGCCTGCAGATTCCTTGATCGACTGAACGGTTGTGGAATAGGCCTCGTTCATATTGCCCACAGATCCTGAGGCAGTTTGTAAATTCTTCAGGAATTCCTGGGTGGCAGCTGTTGCACCTGATATATCGGCAATACCGGAGGCAGCCGTATTCAGTTTTTTCAGGCCGTCGCCAATATTCTTCAGGGTATCCTCATTGAGGCTGGCTTCACCGAGCAGGTTCTCAATACGTTCCACAGGTCTTCCGCCCATGGCTCCGCCGAGTTCCTTCATTTCTTCCATTTCATCCTGTTCCGACATGCCTGCCAGTTCGGGATAAACCAGGGTCCAATCAAGTTCTTCATGAAGGGGTTCGAATGCAGAGAAGAAGAAGATGATTGCTTCAGTTAACAGACCCAGTGTCAGGAACAACCCGGCAAATTTCCAGTGCTGAATTTTAAAAAGGGCACCGATAATCACAACTGAGGCTCCCCAGCCGTACAACTTGGCCATAAATTTTTTCCAGCCGGAACTTGCGGTAATATCTGCTAAGCTTGCCATAGTAATTTGAGCATTAAATTGGATTAGTTATGTATTGTATAATGTGTTGTTTCTTTTAAATTCCTCCGAGTACAGGTCTTACGCAACGGAAACCGATGTAGGATTTGGAGGTGTCCTGGTATTCGTAAGAGCGGGTACCGTTTTGCATGAAGTAGCCGATGTCCTTCCATGAGCCGCCACGGATCACTTTTCTTTTCATTACCGGGGGGTCATCGGGACGGGCATTATAACGGTAATCGGGGTTGAGGTCGTGTGAGAATGCATAGGATGATTCATCGAATGCGGTTAAGGTCCATTCTGCCACGTTACCTGCCATATCGTACAAGCCGTATTCGTTGGGTTGGTAAGTGCCAACCGGAACGGTTGTTACACCACCGTCATCGGCATAATTACCACGAAGGGGTTTGAAGTTAGCCAGGAAGCAACCGTCTTTGTTCCTGGTATAATAACCGCCCCAGGGGTACATGGAATTTTCCAGGCCACCACGGGCTGCATATTCCCATTCAGCTTCAAGTGGCAGGCGGTAGTCGTGTGCGCCGGAACCTCCACCTGCTCTCAGAGCGGCATTCAGCAACATGGATCTCCAGATACAGAATGCTGTAGCTTGTTTCCAGGTAACTCCAACAACAGGATAGTTGTCGTATGAAGGATGCCAGAAGTACATGAGCGTCATGGGCTCATTGAATGAGTAAGTAAAGTCGGCGATCCAAACCAGCGTGTCAGGATAAATATTAACCATGTCGCGAATTACAAAGCTCGAACGGTCCTTGATCTCAACCTTTTCACCCTGGTTGTCGATGATGAAACCTTCGTACTTCTTGGTATCGAAGTTATAACGGTTTTGCTTGTTCGAAGCCTGTTTCAGATCGATCCAGAAATACTCGTAGTTGAGCTTCCGGGTATCCAGTTCCTTTTTGTTGTAGAAACGTTCCTGCTGATTGAGGTACATTTCGCTCAGGATTTCATTAACTTCCTCATCACGGGTGTCAATTCTGGCTTCCCAGTTGATGGCCGGGGGCTCAATAGGATTGCCATACCCATCTTCGGTAATTACATAATCATCAAGTTGTTCTCCCAGCATACGGCGGAAGATGGAGTCGCGCACCCAGAAAACAAACTGCCGGTACTCGTTGTTGGTGATTTCAGTTTCGTCCATCCAGAAGGGCTCTACCGTAACAGTCTTGGTTTGTGACGACTGAGCCCAGGCAACTTCCTGGTCGTTTACACCCATGTTGAAACTTCCCTGAGGTATGAAAACCATACCAAAAGGATCCGGTTCAGCATAGGCTTTTGGCCTTCCTTTTACACCAATAAGCTCGCCACTGCCTGAACCTCCTTTGGAGCAACTACTGATAATAAACAGTGCCAGCACAAATACTAAAGAAAATAACTTTTTCATACTCAATGATGTTTATCCGAAATAAGAAGCCGTTTTTTTATATTAAAGATACCTTATACTCTTGTATTTTTGAGGAATTTTTTCCACTCCCACAGTAAAGCTGTAACCGATCATCAATTCATGTGAACCCGATGAGAATTTGGTGATGGCTGATGTAGCGAAATCGTAAGCGTAACCTATACGAACGCCATTAAATATGTTTAAGCCCACCATTCCAACTACTGCACTGCCAACCCGATATGAAACGCCGCCCCAGAACTTTTTATTGTACATCAGTGTGGCATTTACATCAATTTTTGTAGCGGTGGCATCAGACTGAATAAAAACAGACGGTTGAAACTCCAACAGCGGATTTGACAGCGGAAGATTGTAGCCGGCAGTCAGATAATAATGCCGCACCTTTTTTTCAGAGGCATCACCTAAATCTGATGTAAAGGCAAACTCGCTTTCCAGGATGTGGGTGGAAGAGATGCCCATATATAATTCATCGGTTTGATAGAACAATCCGAAGCCCATGTCAAATAATGACTCATTCTGGCTTTGCTGTGGAATGGCACCGTCGCTTCCGGGTTCAACAAAGGGATCGGTTGAGGGAACATGCCATTCAGCATCCAGGTTACTATTCTGATAGATGACGCTGGCTCCAATCCCAAGCCTTCCGCTACCAACCGAAAACTGATAGGCGTAAGATCCGGAAATGGTATAATCTTTATTAAAGGCAATTTTGTCATAACAAATGGATAAGCCAACACCATGATGTGTGGAACCCAGCTTGAATGGTGCACTCAGGTTCCCGACCAGATTTTCTGGTGCGCCATCAATACCCACCCACTGTTGCCGCCCAATAAGCGTGGTGGAGATCATGTCGGTGCTACCTGCCGAACCCGGATTAACTGAGATGTGGTCGTACATATAATGACTTACCTGTTTTTCTTGCTGCGTAAAGGCTATTGACCCTAAGGCCAATGAAAAAAAGACGACGATTAATTTTTTCATTTTCTGTTATCCTACTTTAATACTGTTTTGCAGCCGGCTATAACACGCCTACATAAAAGGTAAAATAAGCAAAAATATTGTATAACAGCAAATCAAAATTAACACTAATCTGTTAATAACCTCTTTCGCAATTATGCATATTATACTGAAATGAATTTAGAATGTTACTTCTGCCAGAAAAATTTTCAATATTTTTTTTGCGTTACCCAGGGTGTAAGCTCAATCAGATAATTTATATTCAGATAATCAACAAGATATAGCTTTGAAAGAAAAATGGAAAATTCATTTTCATTCTTAAAATTTACAGCAACTCATCATTTCACCCTGTAGTTATACAGGAAATTGTTGTGGCTTCCGACTACCAGGTTGAAACGGGCGAGCGAATCACCGAAATTTCCTATGCTGAAGGGTGTATTTCCCTGCAGGGGGAAGCCGGAATAGAGTTCACCGTTATTATTGAACAGATAGATCAGGTTATCGCGGGCAGTTACAACCCCCAGCTTGCGGTCGGAAGCAGAAAACTGGTAGGTAAGGGGTTTCACCGTGACCGGTTCCTTAAATTTATAGGTGAACAGGGCCGACTGGTCGTTGTTATAAACGGTGAGTCTCTCGTTATCGGTAAAGATATATTCATCCCGGCCGTCTCCATTCAGGTCCTTGAAGTCGAAGAAGTGGTTATTGGAAAAGCCGTCAGGCAGGGCAACGGTTTTTACGGTTCCGTTGAAGCCTATGAAATACACTTTTCCGGTGGTATCAGTAGTAACTACCGATGGAGCAGTTCCGTCGCGTGGGATGTTAAGCAGGTAATTGTTTCTGGCTGAATGGGGGAAGTAGGTGTCAATGTTCACCCGGGTGTCGCCTTTACGGTCGAGTATATAGGTTTTCAGCCGGTCGCCGAATACCAGGAAATCCTTATCGCCCACCCTGAAGTGGTTAACAGGTTGTGTGACTTCGCTTTCTGTTTCGCCAAACTGCCATCCTGCCAGCATGTTTCCTTCTTTGGTGTAAGCGTATATGTGCCGGTCTTCGCAGGCGATAAAAAGCCGGTAGTTTTTATCATTGTCGTAATCGAACACCGATAATCCGCAGGTTGCCGGAGATCTTAACTGCACGGGATATTTTTCCACGAAATTGCCGTTGCGGTCCACCATGTAAATCCTGCTTTTTGTGCTGAAGAGCAACTGAAGTTTCCTGTTTCTGAAATAATCCACCTGAAAGATGTCGCTGTTGACAGCCTCGGGAAGTTGTATTTTCCATAATACACGGCCTACCTGATTGATCAGGTAAATGTTGTTCTTCAGGTCCTGCACAAAGACTTCATTTTGGCCTGATTGGTGATTCATAACAAAAACCGGTTTAAATGCGGCCAGTGTATCGAGTTTGCTTTCCCAAACCGTTTGTGCCGAAGAGTTGTAACCCTCAATGTATTTCAGAAGCAGGTTGGTATAAAGCATCCTGTTGCTGTTATAAAGCTGAATTCCTGCAGCCTGAACCTGCTGAAAGGCGCCCAGGTTTTTCATCCAGAACCGGTTGATTTCGGGAGTAAGTTGGGAAGAGAAAACGTTGTTGCCTTTAAAAAGATTGCAGTAAAGCAAGAGATTTGAACGCGGGGAGAGGCTGTTTTTGAAATCCTTGTAGGCAGGTTCGTTTTTGAGTGTTTTATTGAGTACATAGCTGTGAGCCAGTGATTTGAGCAACTCAGGAGTTTCGGAAAAAATCAGGTAGTTTTCAATGACCATGAAGTAATTTTTGTCGATTGCGGAAAACAGGTTTCCGAAAACCTTGGCAACGAATTTGTTTACCGGCAGGGTATAAATTTTAAAGGAGAGCTCAGCGTCGAGTTTATAATCAGAGATATAGGATGCAAGCGGATGGGATTCCACGGTTGCTATTTTAGAAAGCAACCCCGTCATTTTTTCCAGGGCCTGCGCATTGCTTTTAACCCGCAACAGTATGTATTTCTGCGCCGGGGCATCTTGCCGGGTAGCGGGTTCAAATGCCAGGGTCAGTTCGTTATCGATAATTTCAAGCAGGTCATCAGGGAAGTTGGTATTGTAGGCGTTGTTGAGCGACCTCAGGGTATTGTCATATCCGCCGAGCAAATTCTGATCCCGGAGCAAGTTCCGGTAATCTTCAATATACTTTTTGGAATCGGACAGGCTTATGGTAAGCAGTGCGGCGGTTGAAGCAGGGAGTACTTCATCGGCTGTGACTCGCTGGGGCGATTGCGACAGAAAAACACGGGCCAGGGAAGAGATGGAATCGGGCGGACTCACAAAACCATTCATCAGCAACATATCGGACAGCAGGTTTACATCGAGTTCGGCCCAGCCGGCGAAGTTTTTCATGGAACGCACCTCCGATTTGAACTCGGGACTGACCAGAATGGAAAAGCTTTTGGGAAACTCTTCAAAATTGATAAACACATTGGCATCTACGTTTTTCCCGGCCATTTCATAAAGTCGTTGGAAACCAGGAACGGTAACCAGCGATTCACCGGAGACGAGTTGCCGGATGGCATCTTCGAGCAGGATGGTGGAAAAACTAACCATTAATATATCCTGGTAGAAAGCATAGGAAAAGTTGCCAACCTGCTTTTCGTTCAAAAGAGCCACTTCATGAATATATGTTCCTTCATAATTGCGAATTTTTACAGTACCGTTACGTACCACCAGGCTGCTGATCAGGTCCTCAATTTTTCTTGCCTGCTGTCGCTGCGGCAGGCGCAGCACGTGCATCATCCCGATATGGTCTTTACCCATGAGGTGGGCTGAAATGAAGAAAGGCGGGTTATCAAGCACCTGTTTAATTTCGGGGGTCGACTGGTAAAGCGAATCGAGAAAACGCAGCTGAAGATTCATTCGTCTGAATTCTGCAATGGACATGAATTCACTCCACAGCGCATTATTCATGGAGATGGTGCTTTGAAAAGCTTGGAAATCATTTACTTTAACGATGAATGAAGCATTAACGGGGATGGCCTTCAGGGGTTCGGCAGGGGTGCTGTGCTTGCGAACCGTAAGGTAATACACCGATGTAAAAATTAGTGTTGCAATAATAATAAATGGTATGATGGTCCATTTATGCTTCTTCAACATGATGCTGCACTTGTTGGTATATTTCCAAAATTAAGAAATCTTTTGCTAATTTTATTGGCGGTTACAAGGTGCGTCATGCACCGGTACATTGAAATACTTGCTATAACTGAGGCATCTGTTGGTTGCCTTGTTGAAAAGTTTGTCAGATAAAGCATTTCAGGTTTATATACTAAGATAAAAAAATGGAGATCAATCCTCAGATTGAATCAAGCTGGAAAGAAATCCTCAGGGAGGAGTTCAGTAAGCAGTACTTCCTGGAGCTCAAGGAATTTCTTGTGGACGAAAAATTAAAGAATCCCATATACCCTCCGGGAAGCCAGATTTTCAACGCGTTTAACCTGACTCCGTTTGAGGATGTACGGGTTGTATTGCTCGGTCAGGATCCGTATCATGGTCAGGGCCAAGCGCATGGACTA
Source organism: uncultured Bacteroidales bacterium (assembly GCA_964438935.1). GTDB lineage: Bacteria > Bacteroidota > Bacteroidia > Bacteroidales > UBA10428 > UBA5072. The sequence continues at coordinate 2,734 of CAYTNC010000050.1, read as the reverse complement.
TGCTTTTCGGTTTCCAGGGGCATCAAACCGCCCCCGTCACTTGTGAACATTTTTAAGGAATTAGAAAGCGATTTGGGAATACCCGTTCCCAATCACGGGAGCCTTGAGAAGTGGGCACGCCAGGGTGTGATGTTGCTTAATGCCACCTTAACGGTGCGGGCAAATCAGCCTGGCTCGCATCAGCGAAAGGGATGGGAGACGTTCACCAACGCGGTTATTGAAAAGCTTTCGGCAAAACGGGTTGGATTGGTATTCCTGTTGTGGGGCAAGTTTGCCCAGGAAAAGGAGGCAATTATCGATACGAACCGTCATTATATACTGAAGGCGGCACATCCGTCGCCCTTTTCGGCCTACAATGGATTTTTTGGATGCAGGCATTTTTCAAAAACAAATGAAATATTAGCACGGCATGGGTTGCAGGAGATTGACTGGAGGGTTTAGGTCGGTCCGCGGAAGCCTGGTCAGGAGATAGAATAAATACAGGCGCGGAGGTAGTCCGCGCCTGGCAGTATGATGTGCGTATCTGTTGAAACTTATTTATTCATCATCTTCGGAAACCTCATCGCTGATTTCGAGGCTTTCGAAATTGTCGAATTCATCAAACGAGGAGGATTCCTGTTCTTCTTCCTCTTCAGCCGGATTAACCCTTGGAAGCTTGATCAGATAATAGATATCGTCAGTTTCGAATGGAATGGCCACTTCAATTTCGCCTCTCGGGTTGGTGAAAGTGATGGTCCGATCCTCATAGCCGTCGGGGTATTTTTCTTTTAATTTTTCTACCAGCTCCTCCGACAGTTGCTCATACGATTTTATGATACGCTTTTTCGCCACGCTTTACAAGTCATTTAGGTTATCCTTACTAACGGGGTAAATTTATATAAATTTTATTTTTATCTGCAAGCGCATCCTCTTATATTTTTTCCCTGAGCAAACAATTCTTTCTTACCGGTTTTTTACGATCGGTAATTCACTCTCCACTACATAATTAAGTAATTCTTTCTGAAACAGATAGGTTAAGTTGATCTGGATAAGGAATGATGCTGCCGAAATCAAATCAAGCAAGATTTAAATGAAGTTGGAGAATAGCTGTAACATTTTATAATGGAATTATCAATGAAACTGTATTTTTGCGGCCGGATAATTTTAATAACCAGTTCCCTTTTTTTTCGTTTAAAGCTCAGATGAATCTAAAAGCTATTTTGACCAATATAAAATGAGAACCATTATCACCGTTGTAATTGGATTGACCTGCAGCAATATATTCATGACCTTTGCCTGGTACGGACATCTGAAAAATATGAAAACCAGCCATTGGCTGATTGCAGCTTTACTGAGTTGGGGTATTGCCCTGTTCGAATACCTGATCCAGGTGCCTACCAATCGGATCGGAGCCAGCCAACTTACTGTGGGGCAGTTGAAAATAATTCAGGAAGTAATCACACTGAGTGTATTCATACCGTTTAGCCTGCTTTACCTCAAGGAACCCTTGAAAACCAATTACCTGTATGCCGGAATTTGTATGATCGGTGCGGTATACTTCATGTTTAAGGCGTAGTTACAAACTACTTGAGCATAATTTTTTCAGTGTGGGTAACCTTGGCCGAAAAGCCAATTCTAACCAGGTAAATACCTTTCTGTAATTTATCGAGTTCGATCACTTCAGAGGTGGATCCGGAAGGATACTCCTGTGCAAAAACGATTTCGCCCGTAATATTCATAATCTGAACAGAACGGAAACTTTCGGATGATTTGATGGTCAACCTGCCATCGGTAACCGGGTTGGGGAAGATTTCGATTTCTTTTTCAGGCTGGTCAAACTTTTCCGAAATGTAAAACGGATTCAATGAATGGTATTCGGAATAAGGCGGCAAATTGCTTCCCCAGGCCGTTGAAGCCCAGATAATGAAGATGGCTAATAAGGGTAGTATTTTTTTCATAGGCTTAACATTTATTACAAATGTACCACAAAAATCATTCCGATACATCATTAAAAATTGTTAAAGTAAACTAAAGCATACCCAGCTCGAAAAGGGCTTCTTCCGACATCATCGACTGGTTCCAGGGCGGATCAAAAATCAGGTTGATATCCACACCGGCAACTCCGGGAATGGATTCTACCTTTTCTTTGATTTCATTCGGAAGTACGTCGGCAACCGGACAATTGGGCGCAGTCAGCGTCATGGTGATCTTCACATGTTGCTGTTCGTTGGTTTCAATGTCATAAATCAACCCCAGGTCATAAATATTAACCGGGATTTCAGGGTCGAAAATATTCTTGAGCATGTTTACGATCTCAACCTCGAGGGATAATATGTTGTCGTTTTGTGGCATGGTAGTGAATGCTTTTGGCTATTGGCTGTTAGCTGTTGGCTATTAGCTGTTAGCTGTTGGCTATTAGCTGTTGGCTATTAGCTGTTAGCTGTTGGCTAATGGCCAAAGGCTAAAGGCCAACGGCTTCTTCTATTGATATTTAGTCTGGTACGCCAGTGCATACAATTTCATTTGTTTGATCATGGAAAGCAGTCCGTTTGACCGGGTAGGTGACAGATTCTGACGCAGTCCGATGCGGTCAATGAAATAAAGGTCCACATTCAGGATTTCTGCCGGTGTTCTGCCTGACAACACCCGGATCAGCAAGGCAACAATTCCTTTTGTTATAATGGCATCACTGTCAGCTCGGAAATCAATCTTTCCCTGGTTGTATTCGGCATTGAGCCATACTTTCGACTGGCAC
>CAYTNC010000049.1:0-15331 GCA_964438935.1 uncultured Bacteroidales bacterium | reverse complement strand
GATGAAAAATATGTTTTTGAATGGTATGATTGATTGTCAGTATTAATAAATATTCAAAGATGTCACCCCGCTGGGGCTTTTGGATATACTGGAGAATCACAAACTACTACAAAGATTTCACCCCTAATGGGGCAATGTAAGTTTGCTATAGAATCTCTCTATTACAAAGATATTCCTTCACTAGAATATTCCAGTAAGTGAATATCAATGCATTACAGATATTAGCTTGACGGCTATGCCGCCAGCGGGGGACATCGTACTTACCATCTTGATTGCAAAGCCATAACTTATATTTCAAATTTAATACATCTAACAAATCAAATCTTATATAATTCTTCCCTGGTTATGAAACTTTTACACGTCATATTAGAAGACCGGATTAATTAAAGCATTGATTGAAACCAAAATATACCAATTAAGTTGACGCGTATGCCTGTAAGGGCGTAATCAATTAATACATTTTTAGCTTGATAGCCATAGGCTATGCCTGCAGATGATACGACAGGCTATTCAAAATTATGTTTCTGAAAATTACTTCTTCAGCGAAGCAATCCTTTCCTCCAGCGCTTTGATTTTTGTTTCGGCATCGGCTCTTTTGCGGTTCTCGAGTTCAATTACTTTGTCCGGAGCATTGCTTACGAATTGATCATTACCCAGCTTTTTCATCACCGATTCCAGGAAACCGCGGTTGTAAATGAGCTCCTCCTGCAATTTTTGCAATTCCTCTTCCCGGTTATGTAAATCACCTACGGGTATATAATACTCTGCATGGGCCGTGATCAAGCTCACTGCTCCTTCAACTTTCTCTGTAGTCATTTGAATCTTTTCCAGATTGCCCAACCTGATGATCACGTCATCATAATCGTTCTGATAACTCACCGGCTTAATGCATAGGGTAAGCTTCTCCTTGCCAGGTATTTGTTTCTCAACACGGGTATTGCGGATAAATCCGATTATCTCCTTCACCTGTTCAAAAAGGCTCAACTTGTCCTTGTCAACAGGCTTTATGGAAGGCACTTTCTCATACATCAGGCTGTAACCCTGGGGCCTTTCTTTCAGCAAGTGCCAGATTTCCTCGGTAATAAACGGCACAAAAGGATGCAATACCCGCATCATGACCTCGAACATTTCAATGGTTGCCTGGTAGGTTCGGTGGTCAATGGGTTTCTGATAATCGGGCTTGATGATTTCGAGATACCACGAGGAAAACTCATCCCAAAAAAGCTTATAGGCTATCATCAATGCCTCGGAAATCCGGTACTGTTTAAATGCCTCTTCTATTTCGGATATTCCCTGTTTGAGGCGCTCATAAAACCAGATGATACCCATTTGAGCAGCTTTGGAAGGCCGTGCCTCCAGATCAATCTGCCACGATTTCACCAGCCTGAAGGCATTCCACATTTTATTGGCAAAATTGCGGCCCTGTTCCGAAAGGCCTTCATCAAACAGCAAGTCGTTACCTGCAGGTGAACACAACAACATACCCACACGAACGCCGTCAGCACTATATTTTTCAATTAATTTCAGTGGATCAGGGGAGTTGCCAAGCGATTTCGACATCTTGCGATGCTTGTTATCGCGCACAATACCAGTGAGGTAAACATTCTTAAAAGGTTTCTCCCCGCGGTACTCATAACCTGCCATGATCATCCGGGCCACCCAAAAGAACAGGATCTCCGGTGCCGTAATCAGATCGTTGGTGGGGTAGTAATACTGGATATCGGGGTTCTCCGGATTCCGGATCCCGTCAAAAACCGAAATGGGCCACAGCCACGAAGAGAACCAGGTATCAAGAACATCCTCATCCTGCCGCAGATCACTTTCCTGCAGGTTGCTGTTGCGACTTTTTTCCCTGGCCAGTTCCAGTGCTTTGGCACTGTTTTCAGCTACCACGAACTCATTACTGGTTCCTATATAGTATGCCGGGATGCGTTGACCCCACCACAGCTGACGCGAAATACACCAGTCCCTCACATGCTCCATCCAGTTCCGGTAGGAGTTTTTGAACTTGGAAGGATACAACACGATATCGTCATTCATCACATGATCAAGGGCCGGTTTGGCCATATCCTTCATTCGCAGAAACCACTGCATCGACAGGCGGGGCTCAATAACTGCGTCGGTACGCTCAGAATACCCTATTTTGTTGATGTAATCTTCTGTTTTTACCAGCAACCCTTCCTCTTCCAGCTGTTTAACCGCCATATCGCGGGCCTTGAAACGATCAATGCCAACAAACATGATGGCCTTATCACTTAATGTCCCGTCTTCGTTGAAGATATCAATACTCTCCAGGTTATGTCGGATACCAATCTCATAATCGTTGATATCGTGCGCCGGAGTAATTTTCAGGCATCCGGTTCCGAATTCCATGTCAACATAACCGTCCTGTATAACAGGTACAACCCGGTTAACAAGCGGAACGATCACCTTTTTGCCAACGAGCTGCCTGTAACGCGGATCCTCCGGGTTCACGCAAACCGCGGTGTCACCCAAAATGGTTTCGGGCCGTGTTGTGGCAATGGTAACAAATCCATCTTCGCCCTGGATGGGGTATTTCACATGATACAATTTCGATTTTACTTCACGGTAAATGACTTCCTCGTCCGAAACAGCGGTTTTCGCCTGCGGATCCCAGTTTACCATGCGTACACCCCGGTATATAAGTCCTTTGTTAAACAGATCAATAAAAACCCGGATCACACTTTCCGACATCTCATCATCCATGGTGAATTTGGTACGATCCCAGTCGCATGAAGCACCCAACTTTTTCAATTGTTCCAGGATGATATCACCGTGCTTGTGCCGCCATTCCCAGGCATGCTCCAGAAACTGCTCACGGGTCAGTTTCTTTTTATCGATACCCTCGCTTTTCAGCTTGGCCACTACCCGGGCTTCCGTTGCTATAGAAGCATGGTCGGTGCCCGGTACCCAGCAGGCATTCAACCCTTTCATGCGGGCGCGTCGGATCAGAATATCCTGGATGGTGTTATTCAGCATATGCCCCATATGCAGCACACCGGTCACGTTGGGCGGCGGAATTACAATGGTATAGGGTTTCCGGTTATCGGGAACCGATTTGAAAAAACCTTTATCCATCCAATAGCGATACCACTTGTCTTCAACCTGTGCCGGATTGTACTTGCTTGGAATTTCCATCTGAATAACTATGATTAATTGTAAAGAATTTGCAGCGACAAAAATAGAATTTTTCAGGGATTAACAGGTACGGTATAACGAATTAGACGGGCAGCGGATTTTGAAATTGTTCATATTTTATCAAATAATTGAACTGCATTAGTGTAAATCTATTAATTTTACACGCAATTTATTTCATGTTGTCATGAGGAAAATGTTCGCATTTTATGGTATTGCTGCCTTTTTTGCAGTTATCAGCTGTTCGCAGACCCCACAACCGGCTGCAGCTCAAAACACGGGTGCGGTCATTGAATTTGAAAACACGGAACATGATTTCGGCACCATCCCTTTTAAAGGCGACGGAACTTTTGAGTTTGTTTTCAAAAATACCGGAAAAGAGCCGCTGTTGCTGACCAATGTGCGTTCATCCTGCGGCTGCACCGTGCCGGAATGGCCTAAGGAGCCTATTAATAAAGGGAAACAGGGCGTAATTAAAGTACGCTACAATACCCGCATATCAGGAAGTTTTGCCAAGTCAATCTCAGTATACGCCAACACCGGCGAAGGTCCGGTTGTTTTGGTTATCAGGGGCAAGGTAGAAGCGCCTCCTGCAGCGTCGGAAGACGCTACAGATAAATAATTCCGCACCAGTATTCATTCACATTTACTTTTTTCAAACAAGTCTGCAGCTGCAGGAAAATTTCACTCCAAACAATTATCAGCTATGCCCGAAATTTCGAAACGCGGTATGTTAATGCCGAATTCGCCCATCCGCAAACTGGTTCCACTTGCTGAAGAAGCTCAAAACAGGGGATGTAAAGTATATCGTTTAAACATCGGACAACCTGACCTGCTCACCGCGCCCAAAGCGATGGAAGCCATTCGCAACATCAGTGCCAGCGTAATTGAATACGGACACAGTGCAGGAAATGAATCACTGCGCCGTAAATTTGCAATTTTCTATAAAAAAATAGGCGTCAGCCTGAACTTCGAGGACATTCTCATCACAACCGGAGGCTCCGAAGCCATTACACTCACACTGCTCACCTGCCTGAACGCAGGAGATGAGATTATAGTGCCCGAGCCCTTCTATGCCAATTACTTCAGCTTTGCCACAGCTGCAGATGTAAAGGTGGTTCCGGTAACTTCAACCATCGAAAATGGTTTTGCCCTACCCCCTATCAGTGAATTTGAAAAGAAGATCACACCACGAACTAAGGCCATCATTATTTGCAACCCCAACAATCCCACCGGATACCTGTATTCATGGAAAGAACTGGAACAAATCAGGGACCTGGTAATCAAATACAACCTGTTCTTTATTTGCGATGAGGTCTATCGTGAACTCTGCTATGACGACAATGAAATCAGGTCATCAATGCTGCTTGAAGGGATTGACGAGCACCTGATCCTCATCGATTCGGTATCAAAAAGATACAGCGCCACCGGCTTGCGGGTGGGAGTGATGGCTTCCCGTAATCATGATTTGTTGCAGACGGCTCTCAAATTCTGCCAGGCCAGGCTGTGCCCGCCAAATATCGGACAGCTGGCTGCCGAAGCAGCGCTCGACTCACCTCCGGAATACGCTGAATATATATTCAATTCATTTCTTGAACGCCGCAATTTTCTGGTTCAGGCGCTGAATGAAATCCCAGGGATATTTTGCCCAACTCCCAAAGGGGCATTCTATACCATGGTAAGACTGCCGGTTGACGATGCCGAAAAATTTTCCATGTGGATGCTGCAGGAATTCGAATACAACAAACAAACCGTGATGCTGGCCCCCGGTTCGGGCTTTTACACAACACCGGGTTCGGGAAAGCAGGAAGTGCGCATTGCCTATGTGCTGAATATTGACGATCTCAGAAATGCCATGGAGTGTCTGAAACGGGGACTGGAACAGTACCCGGGGAGGGTATGAACACCGAACAAGGAACACCGAACACCGAACATCGAAGGAAGAGAACCGAAAACCGAACAAGGAACACCGAACGCCGAACATCGAAGAATTAGAGCCGAACACTGAACACTAAATGACGATCTCTGAAGTGAAATCAGATTCGATATTCGAAATTCAGTGTTCCTTGTTCGATGTTTTCCCCAATCTTCACCACCTCTCCCGGCGCATACCTCGAAGTAAGGTAGATCTGATAGCGGTCGCGTAATTCGTCAAATCGTGCCATGGCCTTTTCAGGTGTGTTGTTTTCAGCCGAAAGGTGACTCAGAAACACCATCTGTAGCTGATCACCCGAATGCCTGCTGAGCAGGTCAAAAGCCTGGTCATTCGAAAGGTGCCCGTGATCCGATGCAATCCGCTGCTTCAGATGCCAGGGATAACGGCCTTCCCACAACATTTTTTCGTCGTAATTGCTTTCCAGGAACAGCACATGACAACGGGCCAGCTCGCTGATGACCCTTTCACAGGCCACACCGATATCTGTGAATACCCCTGTGTGGATGCCGTTGTAACTTACCCTGAACGAACAGGGCTGGGCTGCATCGTGGTTCTTAAGGAAAGGAAATATGCTGAATGCCCCCACGGTAATTTCCGTGCCCGGCTCAAAAAACCGGGGCGCCAGCGGTTTGTGATTGTTATACATGGCAGAAAAGGTGCGGCGTGTGGCATAAACCGGAACCATCAGCTTCTTGCCCAGAACCCGTGCACCGCACACATGGTCGGCATGCTCATGCGAAATGAAAATGGCTTTCACCAGGGCCGGATCAAGATTTTGTTGCTTCATCCGGTTGATGGTCTGGCGCGCTGAAATACCGGCATCTACCAGTATTGCCTCCCGGCTGTTCCCAATATAATAGCAATTTCCGTTACTACCTGAGGCTATTGCACATAGCGTAATCATTCCCGACTTCTGTTTTTTTGTAATTTCAGGCAAAGTTAACTGACTTTGTGAAGTAAATTCACGATGGCAGAAAAAGCCTTCAACAATATGAAATCTCATGAATTCTTAATAATCTTGTAATCTAGTTTAACAAGTGAAAGCAACAGATCAGAAAAGGCGAAAAGTTGACCTGGTGGTCATTTCCGATGTCCACCTGGGAACCTTTGGCTCTCAGGCCATGGAATTAAACCGTTACCTGATGAGCATCAAACCCAAAACGCTCATCCTCAACGGCGATATCATCGACTTCTGGCAGTTCCGCAAGCGTTACTGGCCCGATGCACACATGAAGGTTGTAAAAACCATCCTCAACTTCACTGCCAAAGGAAGCCAGGTTCATTATATCACCGGCAATCACGATGAAACACTACGCAAATTTGCAGGGTTAGATGTGGGCAATATTGATATCCTGAACAAATTTGAAATGGATCTGAATGGTCAGAAAACCTGGTTTTTTCATGGCGATGTATTTGACCTCGTGCTGCACAACAACAAATGGCTGGCAAAACTGGGCTCAATGGGTTACGGCATGCTGATTATCATCAATGTATTTCTGAATTTTATCAGTCGCATCTTTGGACTGGGAAAGGTTTCATTTTCAAAAAAAATAAAGGAAAATGTCAAATCCGCAGTCAAGTATATAGGCGATTTTGAGAACACTGCTGCCACGCTTGCTATTAAAAAAGGTTACAAAGCCATTGTAGTCGGGCACATTCATCATCCTGACATGAGAGAGATCGTGGTTCCCAAAGTCGGAAGCGTCATGTACCTGAATTCAGGCGATTGGGTTGAAAATATGAGTGCCCTGGAATACCACCAGGGGAAATGGACCATTTACCGGCACCAGCCTTCTGAAAACCCGGAAAATGAAAAATCCGGTGATGACAAAACAACAACCGATTCTACCGAAATGGACGACCGGGAGATTTTTGATCGCATGGTTGACGAGTTCAATAAATAATTTATCAACACCCCGACGGGGTACCCCCACCCCGTCGGGGTGTTGAACAAATACATCAAATCCGTGTTACTTTTATATAAATAATTAAAAACGAATTTATGGCAATGCGCACTGCAAAAGCAAAATGGAACGGCACCCTGAAGGAGGGTAAGGGCGTTATGACTTTCAGCAACTATAACGGCCCGTTTACATTTGTCTCCCGGTTTGAGAACGGAGAAGGAACAAACCCCGAAGAACTGGTGGGCGCCGCCCAGGCCGGTTGCTATTCCATGTTCCTGTCGGCGCTCATCAGCGCTGAAAAACTGGTACCCGAAAGTATTGAAACCACGGCCAAAGTGCACCTGGGTAACGACGATATCGGCCCGGTTATCACCACCATTGAACTGGAGTGCCAGGTTAAATGCCCCGGCTTGTCCGAAGTAAAGTTTGAAGAACTGGCCCAGGCCAGTAAGGAAAAATGCCCTGTATCTCGGCTATACCAGGGTGCGCAAATCAAGTTAAAAGCCACCTTGCTTTAAACAGATCTACTGATAAAAAGCAGATAACACAATTTTAAACTCCGGAAGGTTGTGTTTCCAAGGAGTATGACCTGAACCAGGAATAATGGCAAGCTGTGCATCGGGAAAGCGGTCGATTACCCATTTCCGGCTTGTACCATATGCATCAAACTGCCCGTAGGTGATAATCACCGGGTAAGGTGTTTTTCCGAATATCCCCAGCGGAGGATGTTTTTTTATAGCCAGACGTGTTTTGGTACCGGCCCTGGAGTTGATACGCGCCAGCTTTTTTTCATCAGGTGGTTCCACTCCGTATCCCTTGTGATAATTGATGATGATTTGCCTGAACAGATTCCGGTAGGCTTTTTTGCTGCCCAACAATCCCAGGGCGGTATTCAAGCCCATGCCCATCCATTCGGCCAGGGTTGACCGTTCCTTATTGTATTGAAAAACCTCACGTTCGGTTTGCTCCCATTGCCTGCCTGTGCCTGAGGCAGGACTGCATAAAAACAGGCTCAGGATGCGTTGCGGAAAATCATGTGCATACAATTGCGCATACAAGCCACCCCAGGAATGACCAAAAAGGTGGAATGACCTGAGGTCAAAATAACCGGCTATACTATTGATGTCGCTGATGAAACCGGCCATGTCAAAACTCAACTTGTCCACATCTTCCATCCCGGTTCCCCGCTGATCAAAGGTGATCACCTGCAGTTTATCAGTTAGGATTTCCCTTACCTCAGTCATTTCATCGGGCACACCAGGGCCTCCATGCAGCAGGATTACAGTTTCCGCCTCCGGGCGCGGGTAAATTTTTACTGCCAGCCTGCAATTGCCATTAACAATTATATGATCTTCAACTACATGTACCATCTGCTTATTTGAAATCTTCATATAGTAAATACTTGCTGCGCATCACTTTAAAGTTCTGCAGGTCCGTCTGCCAGGTTTCGCGGATTTCAGCTGCTGTTTTCCCTGACAAAATCTGCTTCTTCAATTGGGCAGTACCGGCAAGCTGATTAAAATATGCTGTAAAAAAGCTCTTGTTGCGGCCCATGGCTTGGTATGCATCAATAAGCCATTCCAGATTAATTTCTTTCATTTGCCCCAGTTGTTCGGTAGTTAGTTTTCGCAAATCGGATCCATAGCAGGTTTTATTTACAAAAAGTGGCGCCTTGTTGGCTGTGTTAGGTTTTGGGATAAAGGAAAATGCCGTATCGGTATAATCAGGATGGCCAAAAACCCGGAAAGGGAAATCAGTGCCTCTTCCCAGGCTCATGATGGTGCCTTCAAAAAAGCACAAGGAAGGATACAAATATACGGCTTCCATGGAATTCAGGTTGGGTGAAGGGTTCACAGGCAAATGATACCGGGAGTTGTGACTGTAATGACTGCAGGGGATTACCTTGAGGTTGCAACGTCTGTCTTTCCCCAACCATCCCTCGCCGTTGATCATCAGCGCATATTCGCCGGGGGTCATTCCATATATCACCGGCACCGGATGCATGCCTACAAACGAACGAAATGCCGTATCAAGGACAGGTCCATCAATGTAATAGCCTAGCGGATTCGGTCTGTCAAGCACAACCAACAGTATTCCGGCATCTGAACATGCCTCCATCAGGTAATGAAGTGTAGAAATATATGTATAAAAACGTACCCCCACATCCTGAATGTCATAAATTACCACATCAAGCCCCTTCATATCGGTTGGTGACGGTTTCTTTTTAGGCCCATATAAACTGATCACGGGAATTCCGGCTACAGCATCAACGGTATCAACAACTACATCGCCTGCACCAACCTGTCCCCTGAACCCATGTTCAGGAACAAATATTTTTCTCAGATCGATGCCTGCCTTTTTCAGGGTATCTGCTAAATGTGTATGTCCAATCAAGGATGTCGGATTTGCCAGGAGACCTACAGTTTTCCCTTTCAGCAAAGGAAAAAACAGATCGGTATGCTCAGCACCGCAACGAATCACAGCGTCCTTCCTTACGGGTTTTGCTTCGCAAGAATGAAGAAACAACATACCTGGCAGGATGCAACATAATAAAGCTAAAGGTCTGATCATGAGAAAACAATTTATCTTCAGAAGCTGTCCATAAAAATAATTCAATTAACTTTAAGAAGAGAGATTCTCATGTAATAACTTAAAGAGATGAGCCAATACAACATTTGGCAACATGCAACAATCTGGTACCTATTATCGTAACATCAGAATGAGCACAAATTGTGAGGAATTTATCCAACATACGATCTGAAAATTCATATCTAAACCAACCCCTATGAAATTCAAAGATTTAAAAATTGGCTACAAGCTGGCGATTGGCTTTACGATTGTTAACATCATCATGGCCATAGTTGCTTTCACAGGAATACGAACTTTGAAGGTGATTACCTACAAGGTTACTGATGAAGTCAAAGCCTTCCAGATGACCTGTAAGAATCTGGGGTCAAGAACAATTGCTGTGAGAGAATTATACCTCATCACAAAAATTAAGGATGCTACTAGTCATGAAGAAATTCGGGAAATCTATAAAGGCATGAAATCCAATGAAACCAAATATTTGGCATTGCTTAAGGAAGTGAAAGAATCTGCAGATGGCCTGGATTGGGGAGATGGCTTTTCAGAAGAAAAGCAATCCATTTCACAACTGGTTCAAGAGCTGGAAAAGCAGTACAATGTGATTTCCCAGGAAACTTTTGTTCATTACGTTGCACTCAAAGATTCCATGCTTGATCTTTCAAACCGGCAACAAATAAATAACCTGATGGTGGAGATGGACTCTGTTATGTCCGAAATCGAAACCAGAGTTTCTTCACTCAACAACATTTATAATGATCTTGAAGCAAAATCTACTACAATTATCACAACATCAATAGACGGTCTCAGGAAAATGTCTGTTAACACAGTTATAGCAACCGTAATGCTTGGTCTCGTCAGCATTCTGATAAGCACCCTCATTGCTGTATTTTTTGTTCGGGCAATTCGTATCCCACTTGAAAAGAGTGTGGCTTTCTCAAAGGAAATTGCATCCGGTAATCTTACCGCCCGAATAGATATTCATCAGCAGGATGAAACAGGGCAATTATGTAATGCGCTCAACGATATGCTTTCGAAATTGCACAACATTGTTCTGAGCATTCGTACGGGGACTGATCAAATCGCTTCAGCAAGCACACAAATCAGCTCAAGCTCACAAGTTCTGTCGCAGGGAGCAACAGAACAGGCATCGGCTACAGAGGAAGTGTCTGCATCAATGGAAGAAATGGTCAGCAACATTGAGCAAAACATGGAAAACGCGAAGCAAACCGAAGAAATATCCATCAAAGCTACTAACAGCATGGTATCGATGAACCGGATCGCCAATGAAAGTTTTGATTCCATTAAAACCATTGCTGAAAAAATAACCATCATTAATGACATTGCTTTCCAAACCAACTTGTTGGCTTTAAATGCAGCCGTTGAAGCTGCCAGAGCAGGTGAACACGGCAGAGGATTTGCCGTTGTAGCTGCTGAAGTGCGAAAGCTGGCGGAACGCAGCAAGAACGCAGCAGCCGAGATAGGAAATATTTCAAAAAAGAGTCTGAAGGTAACGGAAGAGTCGAAAGCCATGCTGGACGCCCTGGTTCCCGAAATTCAAAAAACTTCCTTGTTGATCAAGGAAATTGCATCCGCCAGTTTGGAACAGAATTCAGGTGCAGATCAGGTGAATACATCACTTCAGCAACTGACCCTGGTTACCCAGCAAAACGCTTCATCTTCGGAAGAACTGGCTAGCAGCGCCGAAGAACTGTCATCACAAGCTGACAATCTGAAACAAACCGTCTCATTCTTTAAAACCGAATAACAGGGAGGGCTTCGAAAAACCTGAAATGAAAGCAGCCTTTCGAGGGTATTTGCTTTTTATTACCTTTGGAACTGTATGGGAACAACGTCTGTAAGAACCGGATTATTCATAGCAAACCGACTGACTTTCGCTGATGGAGAGCGGTCGTCCTTTTCCGGACCGGTTATTCGCATCTCTGTAATTGGCATTGCGTTGAGCCTGGCGGTAATGATTATTGCCGTAGCCACTGTAACAGGCTTTAAAAGCGAGATCCGGAAGAAAATAATTGGTTTTGGATCACACATCCAGATCGTCAATTACGATGCCAACAATTCCTATGAAACAAGTCCTATTTCCAGAGATCAGCCTTTTCTGCCACTGCTTCGCGAATTGCCGGGCATCAGGCACGTACAGGTTTTTGCCACCAAACCCGGTATCATCAAAACCAAAGCAGGCATCCAGGGTGCTATTGCAAAAGGTATTGGAAGCGACTTTGACTGGAGTTTCTTTTCAGGTAATATGGTGGAAGGAAAAACATTTGAAGTAACTGACAGTGCAAAAACCGACCAGGTAGTCATTTCGCAATACTTCGCCAACCTGTTAAAACTGAAACCCGGTGACCGGTTTGCCATGTATTTTATTGACGATCGCCCGCGCGGCCGTTCATTCACCGTATCGGGGATTTACCGTACAAGTCTGATTGAATTCGACAAATCGTTTCTCCTGGTGGATATCGGGCATCTTCAGAGCCTGAATAACTGGGACAGCACCCGGATTTCGGGTTTTGAAATTATGATTGACGATTACACTCGTTTGGAAGAAGTGACCTCTGAAGTATTCAGTTTGGCCGGCATCCAATTCCAAAACGACGGTTCCAAGCTGCGGGTAATCAATGTTCGCGAGAGGTATCCCCAGATTTTCGACTGGCTGGGGCTCATTGATAAAAACGTATGGGTACTGCTCGGACTCATGCTGATTGTATCGGCCTTTAACATGATTTCCGGTTTGCTGATCATCATTCTGGACCGAACCACCATGATTGGCATACTGAAAGCGCTGGGAATGAACAACCGGGGAATACGCAGTATCTTTTTATACCAATCGGTTTACCTGATGGCAAAAGGCTTGTTTTGGGGGAATCTTGCCGGCATTGGGATATGCCTTTTGCAACATTATTTCAAACTGATTACCCTGAATCCGGAATCGTATTTCCTGGAATATGTTCCGGTTAACTTCAACCTGTGGCATCTTTTGCTGTTGAATGCAGGTACACTGATCATCACATTAACTGTACTGATTCTGCCATCAATGGTTATTTCAAGGATTGATCCCTCAAAAACAATAAGGTTTGACTGAATGCAGATGGGCAGGAGGTGGATTGAAAAACTGGAGGCAAGGCTGAAAAAACCGCTGCCCGGCGTTGAGTCCCACAACCGGATGTCGCCTGCTGTCAGGCGCCCTGTTATGAAAGACATACCGCTCAGGAACAGCGGGGTGTTGCTTTTGTTATATCCGGTGGAGAAAACGGTACATACCATTTTTATTAAAAGGACCGAATATGAAGGAATTCATAGCGGACAGGTAAGTCTCCCCGGTGGCATGTACCGCACCGATGACGGCAATACAGAACAGACCGCTTTAAGGGAAGCCGGGGAAGAAACCGGAATTCAACCCAACAGGGTGCGGATAATAGGGAATCTGACCGCCCTGCACATACCGGTTAGCAATTTCAATGTATTTCCGTACGTTGGCACAATGCCCCTGCGGCCCGATTTCAGGCATGATCCCCGCGAGGTTCAATATATTATTGAGACCTCACTGGAACACCTCATGGATCCGCAGGCTTGCAAATCAGAGATCATAAATATTGCCGGGATGAATACTCCGGTTCCGTATTATGACATTCAGGGACATCACATATGGGGTGCCACCGCAATGATTGTATGTGAATTTCTGGAGGTTTGCAGGGAAATCGGATAGAGGCTGTGTAAAAAAAAATGAGCGTAGTCCGGAGACCATAGCCGTCAAGCTAAGACATCTGAACATGACAATATATCATCCATACCGACCGGACTGCTCAGTCGCCTGCCTGGCCGCCTGCCTGCCGGTAGGCTGGGTAGGTAGGTCAGGCAATCCATAAGCCCGGGACAATGAATGAAACACAATAATTTTCTTTTCAATAGCCGCCGGCTTTAGCCGGTGGTACTCAATTGCAATACCCCATATCACCCGCTGCAAGCAGGGCGTTACCATGAGCATGGCTTTGCTTGCAGCGGAATAATATTTTGGTATCTTTTAATCCCCGGGTTGAAACCCGGGGCTATTGAGGCCGGAAACTTGATGATTCATAATAATTTCACCTGTTCAGCTCAGACTGTGTCTGAGATGAACAGGGGAAAAATCAAAAAAAGCGTAGTCGGGAGACTACGCTTAGTATTCAGAGGCATTGTATTCCTTAGTAACTCACGTTATTTTTCAACGATATTTTTGTAATGTTCGAACCGCTCCATCACCTCAGAAACATACTTGAATGTTTCTGTGCCTCTGCAGTAGCCGAACCTGACAACAGGATCGTTATAAAACCGGGGATCGGCTTTTGAAAGGAGGAACCGTGCTACATTGTTATCCCACACATTGGGATCAGCGCCATTTTTCTTTGCCAAATTGCGCGCATCAATAATATGTCCGGGACCTACATTATAGGCTGCCAATACGAACTTGGTACGTTCTTCCCGATCGGGAACATCCTTAAACAGCTTTTCAAGCCAGACAATAAATTCACTTCCCGCACGAATTTGTTCACGGGGCGAAGAAATCGTATCCACTCCAAACCGTTTTGCTGTGGCAGGCATTAATTGCATAAGGCCCCATGCACCAGCCCAGGAAGTAAGGTTATTTTTAAATCTGGATTCCTGGTATACCAGAGAAGCCATAAGCCGCCAATCCCAGCCAAGTTTCTCGCTATACTGCCTCAAGTAGTCGTCGTAAGGAGATATTCTGCCCGTATTGATCGCATAAAAATCGCTTTCAACCATGGAAGCCGATTTATTGCTTTCAAAGTATTTGGCATAGATGTTCTTGTATTTGGGCGACTGGACAAAACCGGACATCCAATCGTTGAGTTCATCCAACAGAGAAGAGGAACCTTTGCGGATGGCCCATGCCAGGTCCTGTTGCAAACTTACGGCGGTGGAAATGTCCACATCCGGATAATACCTGGCATTCACCTTAGCCACTACTTCATCGCAAACCGTAAAGGGGATCTCGCCTTCAGAAACCAGGGCAAACAATTGTTCGGGACTTTCGTCGACTTCAATTATGTTGATGTCACCGCCAATTTCATCCGAAAGGTTCCTGAGCCTTGACACGGAAGAAGATCCGCGCATTACATAAATTGTCTGACCTTTCAGCCTTACCGGATTGGTAATGAGAAAAGCATCCAGACTTCTGGATTTCATAGTTCTCCAGTTCTCGGGTTTTCGTTGCACCAGAACCTGGTGCGACTGAACAAGAGGTTCCGTAAAATCAACCAGCTCCATACGATCCTTGGTTATCGCCAAATTCTGGGCGATCAGGTCAGCTTCGCCGGTACTCAACAGATTAAAGCTTTCGCTAAGGCTTCTGCTGACGCGTACTTCAAGTCTAACTGACAGGTGGTTTGCTAGTTGCTGAAGCATTTCGTACTGGAAGCCCATGGGCTGCCCCCTGTAGATGAAGTAATCAATAGAACTGTAATCCGTAAGCACCGTAATCTTGCCTTTTTCCTTAATGCTTTCAAGTCCCTGTTCCAAATCCTCTTTTTCAACCTTCCGGTTATGGAAGGTACAGGTGTTAAAAAGGAAAATAAGCAAAATAAAATATGTAATCTTTTTAATCATAATCATAATTAAATTTAGTGAGAAATAAATGGAGAAAAGTCGGCGCTCCTTACAAGTTATCCCCTTGATATTAACAATCTTAATCGTAGAAAGTCCATGACAATCCGAACTTCAGGTCGCGCCGGTT
>CAYTNC010000048.1:0-16239 GCA_964438935.1 uncultured Bacteroidales bacterium | reverse complement strand
AACACAGGGCTTCGTTTAGCTTAGGTAGTGCCAAAACAGTACTTTTGGTTCTTGGATCTTGGCTCTTCTCCCTCACCCCGCCCAGTTCTCCCTATCCAGGCTGCGGTAATTGATGGCTTCTGCCAGGTGATTCGGTTCAATATTCCTGCTTTCCTCCAAATCGGCAATGGTGCGCGACACTTTCAGGATGCGGTCATACGCCCTGGCCGAAAGGCCCAGTTTCTCCATGGCATTCTTGAGCAGCTGGCTTCCTTCGGAGGTGATTTGGCAATGTTCGCGCATGAGTGCAGGGGTAAGCTGGGCATTGCAATGAATGCCCTCATGATCGTTATACCTTTCTATTTGCAGCTTGCGGGCTTTGATCACCCGGTAGCGCACATCTTCACTTGATTCGGACGGCCGGAGCTCGGAAAGCTTGTCGAATGGAACCGGCACTACTTCAATGTGGATGTCGATCCGGTCGAGCAGCGGACCTGATATGCGGTTCAGGTATTTCTGCACCACACCTGCGGAACAAACACAGTCCTTTTCAGGGTGGTTATAAAACCCGCATGGACAAGGGTTCATGCTGGCCACCAGCATAAACGACGCCGGATATTCAATAGAAAACTTCGAGCGCGAAATGGTGATGCAGCGGTCCTCCAGAGGCTGACGCATCACTTCAAGCACCGACCTTTTGAATTCCGGCAGTTCATCGAGGAACAATACGCCATTATGAGCCATTGAAATTTCTCCGGGTTGAGGAAACGACCCCCCGCCAACCAAAGCCACATCGGAAATGGTGTGGTGCGGACTCCGGAAAGGACGGCAGGTCATCAGTGATGCATCGCGGCCCATTTTGCCTGCAACAGAATGAATTTTTGTTGTTTCAAGGGCTTCATTAAGCGACAAGGGAGGCAATATAGTCGGTATTCTTTTAGCCAGCATGGTTTTTCCCGAACCAGGGGGTCCAATCATCAGCAGGTTATGACCGCCGGCCGCGGCAATTTCCAGGGCACGCTTTACATTTTCCTGGCCTTTCACATCAAAAAAGTCTTCTTCATAATCGTTGATGTTTGTGAAGAATTCGTTGCGTGTATCCACAATAGTGGGTTCAATAACCTGCTTTCCGGTTAGAAAGTCAACCGCCTGGTTGATGTGCTCCACACCGATTACATCGAGGTTGTTCACCACGGCAGCCTCGCGGGCATTGTGCAACGGCAGGATAAATCCTTTAAACCCCTGCTTTCGTGCTTCAATGGCAATGGGGAGTACACCTCTGATGGGCTTCACACTTCCGTCAAGCGACAGCTCGCCCATGATCAGGTATTGGTCCAGATTGGGACAGATGATCTGTTCGCTGGCAGCAAGAATTCCGATTGCCAGCGGGAGATCGTAAGCCGATCCTTCCTTTTTCAGATCAGCAGGTGCCATATTCACAATGACCCGCCTTCCCGGCATTCTGAAATTATTCGATTTGAAAGTAGATTCAATGCGGAACTGGCTTTCCTTAACTGCATTATCAGGTAAACCCACCATGTAAAAGCTGGCCCCCTGAATGATGTTGACCTCAATGGTTATTATAGCGGCATTCACGCCGTAAACAGCGCCGCCAAACGTTTTAATCAGCATAAGAATATTTATTAATTGCCCGTATCTTCTTTTACCTTAGCTGAACGATTCTTACCTAACCTGCAAAATCTTTCTTCTACTTTCTTCAGTGCCTATCCATCACACCAATACCCATTATGGTTACAATTCCAATTCAGTTTTCAGATACTAATTTACCATTTTTTCAGTTTCCAAGCCAAAATAAATGCATAATCCTCATGGTGCGTTTTGTCATGTTGAAATAAAGTAATCTGCATTACATTTACAAAGCTCAAAATTTTAAGATTATTTCTTGCTCATATTGAAAAAATTCCATCTGCATTCCTGAACGTAATCTTTTTTTCGCTAATTTTTAATGGTAATAGCTTTGTAATTGAACTTACTATCAAATAGTATCCAAAAACAAGAAAATTGCGTATAAATAAGTGTATGCCACAATTTATATAGATAACACAATTTATCAACTCTTGAAGCGATTGTATATGGCCTGGAATAAGATGTTTTTACTGATTTGCCTGTGTTTGACTATACCTCTGAATAACACCAGACCTCAGTCAGTCAATTCCACATTTGACAGAATTACCATTAAAGATGGGTTATCCCAATCTACTGTAAACTGGATCACTCAGGATAAGTATGGATTCATGTGGTTTGCTACTTATGGAGGCCTTAACAAATATGATGGCCATACCTTTACCCTGTTCCAGCACGATGAAAGCGACAGTACTACATTAGGTAACAACAGCATTGAAACGCTGCTTCAGGACAATGACGGTTATATCTGGGTGGTTTTTAACGGGGCAACCGGTTTGGACAGGTTCAATCCTGAAACCGGAAAATTTGATCATTTTAAATATGACCCTGATGATCCGAATAGCATCAGCAGCAACACGGTATCTCAGGTTATTCAGGATAAGGCCGGAACTATTTGGATTTGCGCCAACAATGCATTCAACCAGGTTGTTTATCAGAAAGATAAAAATGGCACCAAAACCAGTTTTATACGGCACATGACTCCTCCCGGAAGCAATGCTTTTACAAGATGTTTTGAAGATTCTAAAGGCAATTTGTTGTTATTTTCCAATACGCTGAATTATTTCGACCGGCAAAAGAAGACTTTTATATCCACCTCCATACCCGTTTCTACCTCTGATGGTATTACAGTCGCAGAAGATAAAAAAGGGAATATCTATGTTTCTTCCATCACTTCAGGCGTAACCAAATTGGAGTGGGACATCAGCAGCCGTTCTTATCTGTTGGGTGATAACTCTAAAATGAATCCGGCTCCGCAAAACAGAAATTGCCTTGTGGTTGATAATCAGGGTTATGTTTGGATCGGAACTGAAAACAAGGGACTTTTCCGATATAATCCTGAAACCGACCAGATGATCAATTTCTCCCCGGACAAATTGGATTCCCGGTCAATCAGTGATATTAATATTTATTCGCTTTTTGTTGACCATTCGGGTGTACTTTGGATTGGCACCTACAGCCAGGGACTTTGCAAGTACGACCTGTACCGAAAAAACTTTTTGCTATTTAAATCAATTTCGGGTAATCCCAATTCCATGAGTGGTAACGTTATTTCGGGCATTACCAGCAATAATTCCAATGAAGTGTGGGTTGGCAGCCGGGATGAAGGCGGTGTCAACCGGTTTATTTTTAACGGGAACGAAGAGCCCACTGTCATCCATTACATGAATGACCCCAAAGACAACAACACCATTGCCAGCAATAGTTCCTTGTGTTTGCTCCAGAGAAAGAGCGGAGAAGTCTGGATCAGTTTTCAGGGTACGATTTCAAAGATGATGTATGAAGAGCCCGGATCAAAAACAAGACCTGCTGTTAAACGATACGCCATGGCCGGCTGGACCTTTGAAATGTTCGAGGACAGCAGGGGAACGCTTTGGGGTGGAACATGGGGTGGAGGCATATGGAGGTATAATGAACCAACTGATGATTTTACCTATTTTGCGAACGATCCTGCAAACCCATCCAGTGTCTGCGATAATATTATCTGGGCCTTGGGCGAAGACAACCAGGGAAATCTATGGGTTGGAGGCCATGACAAGGGTTTAAGCATACTGCCTGCCTCAGAAAAAGATAAAGCAGATCCGAAATTCATCAACTTCAGCCATCAGAAAGGTGATCCTGAAAGCCTGAGTAACAATACCATCAATGTATTTTGTCAGGACAAGGAAGGGACCATGTGGATTGGTACCAATGAAGGATTGTGCAAGGTTATTGACACCGAGAAATCGTTGAAAGAACTTACTAAAAACAGCCTCAGATTTACTGCCTATTACAAGAAAGACGGATTGCCCAGCGATGCAGTTGTTGGAATTGTTGAAGGTATCGACGGATACCTTTGGATGAGCACCTCAATGGGTATTTCCAAGTTTGACAGAGCCAACGAAGTCTTTGTTAATTTCGATGAAGGAGATGGTTTGCAGAGCAATGAATTCTGGCATAATGCCTTTTATATGAATCCTGAAGGAAAGATATTCTTTGGAGGAGCTAACGGATTTAATGCTTTCAACCCAAAAGATATTAAGCCAAATCCATTCCTTCCTATTGTTGTTCTAACTGACCTGAAACTATTCAACAAATCGGTTCAAGTGGGAGAAAAGATCAACAAACAGATTATACTTACCAGCCCTGTTTACAAAACTTCCAAAATTCTCCTTACTCATAAAAACAATGCCTTTACTATTGAATTTGCCTCCCTGCATTACACTCAGCCTTCAAAGAACAAGTATTCCTATATTCTTGAAGGATTCGACAAAAAATGGAATAACGTTGGTAATCAACGGTCAGCAACCTATACCAACCTGAGTGCCGGAAAATACATTTTCAGGGTTAAGGGCACCAACAATGATGGTGTATGGAGTGAAACCGAAGCCACCCTACTCATCAGAGTCAGACCTCCCTGGTGGAAAACCTGGTGGTTTATTATTCTGTTGGTGGGTTCCATTTCCTATTTGGGATATCAATACCTTAAAAATCGCATTGATGCAGAGAAACGCGACAAACAAATACTGCAGTCCAGGATTGAAGAAGGAGAATATGAACTGAAAAGGCAGCAGGATGAAATAGAGCGACATAAAACGGAGATCCTGGAAAAAGAAAAGGCTGCCATGGAAACCAACTGGTATAATAAAGGCATGACCATGATTATGGACATCATCAGCAAAAACAGCCATGATCTGAATATCATGGCAACACAGTTTATCAATGTACTGGTGGAGTACCTGGGAGTTAACGTAGGCGCTTTTTATATTCTCAACAAAACCGAACACGAAGCGCCTTACTTTGAAATGGTTGGCAGCTTTGCCATGAGTGATATCAACTCAAAATTATCCGTTTCTGTTGATGAGGGATATCTGGGCGTTTGTTATAAAGAAAAACAGAAGCTTATTGTCGATAACCTGCCACAGGGATACATCCTTTTCAAGTCGGGACTGGGGCATACCAGTCTGAAAAATCTGATTCTCATTCCCTTATTACTCGACAACGAGCTTAAGGGTGTAATTGAACTGGCATCCTTTGAAATGCTTCCCGAGTACAAAGTCAGCCTGATTGACAAACTTGCTGACAACCTGGCCTCTTCCATTGAGATCATGCAAATGAACAGCCGTATGAAAAAAATGGTAGATCAACTGAATGAACACATGGAAGAAATGAACAGCCAGAAAGAGGAAATGATGCAGAACATAGAGGAAATGAGAGCCACACATGAGGAGGGAGAGCGGATCAGAAAAACACAGGCTGAAATGGAATCAAGGATGGCAGAGCAACGTGAGATCATTAGGAATAGTGAAGAGGAGTTAAAAGCCCTCAGGAAAGAACACAAGGACCTACTCGAAAAATATAAAAAGGCGATTGGATAATGAGCAGCATGAATAGCTTATTTTCTTATGCTTTTTCTGAACCTATCATGACGCGATCTTCGACTTTCCTCTTTCCTGATCCACTCACATCCGCACTGGTTGATATCAAAGGATTCCCTGCAACTCAGTTTCAGGTTGATTCCGGCTCTCAGGTTTATATTCTTCACATAGAAAGGCACAATAAAACCAAGGATATTATCACTAACCAGGTAAAGTTGCAGCGGCCTTTTACCATAAGACACCCCCAGCCCCAGGTTGGTTATGCTGTTGTTCATATACGACCAACTGACGCTGGTTCTTAGTTTTTTATCTGCCCTGGTGAGCAATGAGATGGTGGCACCGGTTTGCAATTTTCCGGGAAGCAACCTGTTATACAAAAGAAAGTTCAGATCGTAGCGGTTGTTGAGTTTGTAAGCTGCTCCAAGGTACATCCTCGGATCCAGAAACTGGACATAAGGATTGGCCGTGACCTCGTCGTTCATATTCCGGTTTAATTCATCAAAAATGTCCAGCAGATAGTCTTCATCCACTGATCCGTTTCCGAATGGCCCGTTGTAAATATAACTTCCCTCAATCCGGTAATTGGTGAGATTGCTGCGGTAATAAATCAAACCTAAATCCAGCAGACTTCCGGATAGCACCAATCTGTCATTGTATCTGTAAATGAATCCGGCATCAAAGGCAAGGCCCGGATTTCTGAAATTCATCAGGTGTTTCAGCAAAGGCGCCTCATACACCTCCTGAAACCTGTACGCACCTGGAGCTTCCTCTCTGAGCGCAACAGGCAGCGAACTGTTGAATCCGCCGTCAAAGTCAAAAATCAGATTACGGGTGCCGTTTTCCACATAAATGTTCAACGCGCTGTTACCGGTATTCAGGTTGAATTCGCCGAACAGGATTTTGACCTTGGCACCAATGGTCAGATCAGGTGAGCTTTTTCGTGCGATACCAAAGGCAAATTCACGGTAATGGTTCATCATCATCCGGGTTCCCTGAATTCCTATTGCATTGCCCTCGAATTCTTCGCTTCCGCGAAGCGTAAATGCGATCAGGTCGGCCGTATAAAGTAAAGCCGTATTGTTCTTCTCGGTAATTGTGAATGTAAAATAATCCTCATTGCGCCTGATACCCAATGCAAACAGGGTGGAATGGAACTCCCCCAGCATGTAATTGTGGTGGGCGAGTTTTGAAGTGTTGAAATTGTGTTTCCTTTCGAAAGAGCCATCGGTGTATAAGGTGATCATGCTTGCGGCGGTGAATCCGCTGTTGGCAAAATTCATATGAAATGATGATATTACCGGAAGGCCGATGAAAATACCACAATCGAGTTGTACGGCAGGATTTACAAAATTCGCCTCCGGAACTGAATGAATGAAAAAAAGTGTATTGTTCTGCTGCGCTTCCACATGCAATGGCACCGCTATGAACCATACAATAATCAGAAACAGCCTGAAAGCTGTTCTGAAAAAAAATCCATTGACCATATTTTGTTGTTTCAGGCAATGAGTCGGCATGCTGTTTCAGCCATGCCGGTTTATAACCTAAAGTACCGATTCAATATAATGTATCAGTGAGTGAATTACCTTAATGTGTATCTCTTGTGTTCTGTCGGAAAACTTACTGAAAGGCGCCCTGATTTCCACATCGCAAATGCTGGCAAGTTTACCGCCATCTTTGCCGGTCAGTCCCACAACTTGCATACCCTTCAATTGTGCTGCCTGAGCCGCCATCAATACGTTCGAAGAATTTCCGCTGGTACTGATGGCCAGCAGCACATCACCCGGCTGACCAACCGCTTCAACATACCTGGAAAAAATATGGTCAAATCCGAAATCATTGCCCGAACAGGTGATATGCGACGGATCGGAAATGGAGAGGGCTGCAAGGGCTTTTCGTTGGTTGCGGTATAAACCCGACAGTTCTTCGGCAAAATGCATGGCATCACACATGGATCCTCCGTTTCCGCACGACAACAGCTTATGCCCTTCTTTCAAAGCCTGTGACATGATTGCTCCTGCCTTTTCAATATTGCTGAAATTATGGTCATCAGAAATGAACTTTTCCAGCACATCCCTGGCTTCCAGAAATTCCTGTTTGATCATGTTGTTCTTATTCATATTGATAAATCTGAATGTTTTGTTGAACCGCAGAGGGCATACCTGAATTGGACAGACCACGCCCTGTCCCTACAGTAAATTTTCGTTTTACACTTCCTCATCCGAATCTTCCTCCAATATTTCAGGCAAAAAGGCAGTAGATTCAGCCTGGGGAAGCGATTCCACATCACGCAGACGACGCTGAATGGCTTTTGTACGCTTGCCCACCAGTTCATCCAATTGGTTTGAGGCAGTATGCAGGTTCTTTTGTGCCTTTTCCAGCATGCCTCCAAACTTTTCGAACTCGGTTTTAATTGCGCCAAGCACTTTCCACACTTCACTGCTGCGCTTTTGTATAGCCAGCGTTTTAAAGCCCATCTGCAGGCTGTTCAGTATGGCTGCCAGTGTGGTAGGTCCGGTAATCATAATATGAAACTCACGCTGCAGCTGTTCCATCAGGTCGGTACGCCGGATTACCTCGGCATACAACCCTTCAAAAGGCAGGAACATAATAC
Organism: uncultured Bacteroidales bacterium; assembly: GCA_964438935.1. GTDB lineage: Bacteria > Bacteroidota > Bacteroidia > Bacteroidales > UBA10428 > UBA5072. The sequence goes on along the minus strand of CAYTNC010000048.1, from coordinate 8,148 downwards.
CAAAATCGGTAGTTCCCGGAGGATCAATGTATTTTTCCCTAATATCACGCGCCATCTTCCGGATAACCGCATCAAGGTTTTTAGCAGATGCTTCAATGGCATCGATATCGCCGTTTTCATAAGCATCGGTAAGATGGTGGTAAGCGTCCTGTGGAAATTTAGCATCGATTGGCAAATACACCACGCCATTGTCATCATCCTTTCCGGGAAGTATGATGGCAAATTCCACCAAATCCGAAGAGCCCCTTTTTGTTCTGACATTTGCTGCATATTGTCCGGGAGCAAGAACCTGTTCAAGCAACATTTCCAGCCGAACTTCACCCACACCTCCACGTAACTTCACATTGCTCAATACCTTTTTGAGTCCGCCCACATCCTGGGCCAATGTCTGCATTTCGCCAAGTCCCTTCTGCACACTTTCGAGCTGCTTGGAAACCAACTCAAAAGATTGTCCCAGTCGCTCATTCAGCGTCTTTTGCAGCTTCTCGTCGACCATTTCGCGCATTTGCTCAAGTTTCCTGGCGGTATCGGCAATCAACTCACTTTGCTTGACTTCCAGTGCGCCGAATTTTTCTTTCTGCAGGATATTAAATGACTCCACATTCCGGTCAAAAGCAGTCTGAAAATCCTTCATGCTTCGTGTAAGCTCTTCACGGTTTGAATCGGTGGTACTTTTAAGCTGATCGAGCTGTGTTTTTGAAATGGCATTCAGCACTTCAAGCAGAGAGTTCTGGAATGATCCCAGTGTGGAGGTGAGTTCCTGCCTGTTGCTTCGCACCTCGTCCCTGACTGTTGCTTCAACCCTGGCTCCATCTTTTTCAGCCTGAACAAGCTGTTCATTCAATTTGTTAAACATGCGCCGAGGGCCAAAAAATAGCTGAACAATCAAAATAATCAACGCCAAAACAACAGCTAATATGCCTAAATAAAGCTCCATATAAATCAGATATGCCTACAACAAAACTGTTGTATTTGAAGTTTTAAAGATAGCAATAAATTGTAAGCCCGAAAAAGTTGCAATGACCACTCTTTATCAGGATCGACATTCATTCCAGGCCACAACTACAACAACCCATCAAAAATTTCATGCTGCCATTATTACAACAGGATGATCAGGTTCTCATGAACTGAGTTCCCCCAAGAACCTGCGCGGATTATCATAAGAAATGGTTCTGAATTTCTTTTCCCCAAGGTAACCCCGCAGATCAATGCCAAAGCACCGCTCGGTGGCTTTCGTTTCCACCATATAGTAATCCGAACCAAAAAGGATTTGCTCATTGATTTTGGGATCACTCAGCAATACTTTCAGCAACGGGAAAAACTCACGGTTATTCAGGGTAAAGGATATGTCTGCATAAAGGTTCTTATGCTCTTCCATCATATCTTTGATCAACAGAAGCCAGCTGTCCTTATCCTCGGGGTGATCCAGGAACTGGTGCCAATAATGCTCCGAGCCGAAATGTGCCAGGCACAACCGCAATTTTGTGTGCTTTTCCAGCACGAATTTATAGTTCAGCGGGTTGGCAAAATTGGAACACAGTCTTTTACGATTGCATGTATCCAGATCAAGCGGAATTTTGGAGCCCGAAAGCAGCGCTTTAATTTCCCAGGGCCATCCCTTGTTATGGGTGGGGTTAAACGGACTGCAATGCGAAATCACCGGCAGGTTGTTTCTCTCAGCATATTCATAAGCAGGTGTTAGGCGCGGATCATAGGGAAAGTAACCCACTGACGGGTATATTTTAATTCCTGAATAGCCCCATTCTTCAATGCATTTCCTGAGCATATCCATCATGTCAGGCCTGCGTGGATCCAAATGCACAAACGGAAGAATTGCATCAGGATAAGCCCGTTTCAGCTCTGCCAACTCACCGAGCTGCTCCATGTAGGACCTGGGTACTTTGCCGGCATTCATATATGCCATGTCCATGGCCAGAACTATGAATTTTGAATTCACCGGATAAAATTTCTGGCATTCTTCAAAAATTTCTTTCTGTGCCTTGTAACGGCCTATTTTAACAAACCTGACATACTTCCTGAACTGATCGTTGCTGGTGAGCGGGTTCAGCAGGTTCAGCAGAAAGCCGATTGTTTGAAAACCTGTGGTGGTAGCCAGAAAACGAACCAGGCCAAGGGGAAGGTACTTTCGGGCAATATCATTCTCATTGAAGGTGTGAATGTGGCAGTTATAAATCATTTGAAAATGTATGTTTGTTTTTCGTAATCGGGATTCAATTTATTAACCAATCGAATATATGAAAAATATGCCATAATGCGTACTTCTGAATGGGTCGCTCAGTAAAGGACTACATTTGTTGTTTTGTTTGATAAAGATTCTCTATTTTTAGGAACTTAAAATCAGTAAGGACTGCATAGTCCCGTTAGGGACTTAATATCGGTAGAAAACCAATTGGCATTAAATTAAAGTCCCGTATGGGACGATATAAATTTAACATTATGGTTAACACCTACACACAAATCCATATTCAGGCTGTTTTTTCTGTTCAGGATCGGGCATCCCTAATCCTTACAAGCTGGAAAGATGAATTATATAAATACATTACTGGTATTATTCAAAACAACAATCATAAATTATTGGCCATTAATGGCATGCCGGATCATATCCACATACTTTTCGGATTTAGACCAATTCAATCATTATCCGATTTGATGCAGGATATAAAAGGCAGTTCATCAAAATGGATCAATGAGAAGAGGTTTATTCGTGGTAAATTTTCCTGGCAGGAAGGATATGGTGCCTTTTCATATTCTAAGGCCGAGATTCCAAAAATAATTCAATATATCAATCATCAACAGGAACATCACAAAAGAACAACTTTCATTGAGGAATATTTGGGTCTCTTAAAAGAATTTGACATTGATTATGATGACAGATTCTTGTTTAAGCCTCTCGGTATTGACTATAGCGTACCTGACGGCACTTATTAAATCTTTCAATATCATCTTTCTACCATTATTAAGTCCCTAACGGGACTCAGATACCAACTATTTCTTGACTGAATTATTCTCCTTAAGCTGAAAGAATAACAATGAAGTTTTTAACTACAAACAACCCAACAGCATGAATTGTGTCAATTACCGCAAACTCAGGGACAATGAAATCGACCTGATCATCAACAACAGGATATCTTTTTTGCATGAACTACAAGGGAAACCCACACCTGAAAAGGAATCAGCCTTAAGGAAAACCCTGGCTGAATATTTCACAAAAGCTTTACATGACAATTCTTTCCTTGGAGTGGTTGCAGAAGCAGATAATCAGGTAATCGGTTCCGGAGGAATGGTGATACAGGAAATACCGGGCCATTTCAAAATTCCAACCGGGAAACTTGGCTATATTCTCAACATTTATACCCTTCCCGGATACCGCAACCAGGGAATCGCTTCGGACATTGTAGACCTGTTGGTTGATGAGGCCCGCCGGATTAAACTGGATAAGGTTTACCTGCATGCATCGGCTGCCGGTATTGAAATTTACCGGAAAAAGGGATTTGTTGAGCCGGATATGCCGGAGCTGGAGTTGAAACTTGAGGTTTATTGAGGAATAATGGTTTCAACTCTTATAATTATTGGTCATCTAATACGGCATTAATAGTTGATGCTGATTATCAATGACAACCCATGTCGGAATACGGTAGCTAACAGCGCTAAATAAGAAAGTCAGACACATTCCTTGCTGGTTCCTGAAATAGGTGTTTCAATCATAAAATGTCCGTGTTAACCCTCCTGAAAATCCACCATGAAAAAAGGTTTATTAAACTGTTTTATAAAAAGTTAAATAAATTTCATCTTATAAGGACAACGGATTAACAATATGTATAATTTTCATAGAAAATGCTGAAAAATTAATTTATATTTATAATTCTAACGTATTGAACACATGAAGAAGATTTTTTATTTTTTGTTGTGCATTATTTGCACACTTAGTTTAAGTTGCCAACCTCCTAAAGATGAAATAAAAATTGGTTTTTGTATTGCTAACTTTATTGATGTCAGGTGGTATAAAGATCAACAGTTCTTTGAGCAAATGGTAAAGCAGTCGGGCGGAAAAGCACTCGTCAGGGATGCGAATAATAATCATGAAAACCAGCTTTCGCAGGCTATTGAACTTATTGATTCGGGTGTGAAGGTATTGGTGGTAATACCGGTTGATGCAAAAATGGCGGCTGAAATTGTAAATGTTGCTCACAAAAGGAACGTGAAAGTAATTGCCTATGACAGACTAATACTTAATGCCGACCTTGATTATTATGTGTCATTTGACAGTTACAAAGTGGGCGAAGAGATGGCTGCTTATGTTACAAAAAAAGAGGGTAATGTAAATTATATTTTAATAAACGGGCCGAAATCAGACAATAATTCTATTCTGGTTAAAAATGGCGTGATGAAAGTTTTGCAGCCTTTAATCGATCAGAAAAAAATCAATTTGGTTTGTGATATAGATTTAATTGAATGGATTGAACTGGATGCCTATTTAGAGACTCAAAAATGCCTGAATAATTCAAAAGATATTGACGCTATAATAACAGGAGCTGATATTTTGGCCAGGGGTGCTTTAATGGCTTTAAATGATGAAGGCCTGAGTGGAAAAATAATGATAACCGGACAAAATGCAGACCTTGAATCAGTAAAAGACATTGTAGCAGGGAGACAAACTATGACAATTTATAAATCCCTTCAAACTCTCGCTGAAAACGCAGCTAAACAGGCAATAAAAGTTGGACAAGGACAAACACCCGAAACAAATACAACAGTAAATAACGGTAAAAAAGATGTTCCTTCTTTACTTTTTGATCCGGTAGTTATTGATGTGAATAATATTAAAGAAATACTGGTTAAAGAAGGCCATTTAACAGAACAAGAGATATATGGGAACTAATTAATAGAAATAACTGTAATACAATAACCTTTATATTTCAACTCAGCCCTGAAGACCTGCCTGCCGGCAGGCCTTCGGGGCTGAAATTTTTCTATCCACCTAACCGTGGGTTTTCACCCACGGTTAGGTGGATAGAACCCCTTCGGGGTCCAAAACAGATCAAAAAATTAAAGAACGATTATATTATATTAATTATCTAAATTCACTATTGACCGGCAAAAATTTATATCGTCCCATACGGGACTTAACTTTAAATGTTAATCCTTTATCTACCAATATGACGTCCCTACGGGACGGTTCCGTTAGAGCCTGTCCCTCTTTTGCGGGAAACCAAATATGGGTAGAAAAGAAAAGCCACCCCTCAACTCTTAAAGTCCCGTAGGGACGCAATCAATATTGGTCTATATATAATTTGAAAATTTTTACCCGGACAACAAGGATCTGTATTATACAAACTATTTTTAAGGTTAACGCTTCATCCGTACTATAGAATCATTAGTTTTTCTAAAAACAGACTGAATTAAAATATTAATCAAGTCAGAATCGTTATTCAGGTAAAATGAGTCATCCTGAGCCTGCCTACCGGCAGGCAGGCCTGTCGAAGCATGACGTATAAAAAGTGTAATGGTCACTCTTCGACAAGCTCTGAGTGACACAGCCAGTCATACTGAGCTTGTCGAAGTATGACGTGAATAAAATTTAAACAATTGATTCGCCATGCTGCTATAACTGATTTCCAATAATCACTAACGTTATTCCCAATATGAAAACTTCTTTAATCAAAACCCATCTTACGCTGCTGGCCGCTATGGCCCTTGCTAACGGAGCCGTTGCACAACCGATGACCGATTACACAGGTCCGGTATTCCCTCCCAACCACGCCCTGAACACCCCCATTGACAACCTTCCCGTACATCCCAATTCGAAAAACTTCATATCAAGTATCGGTGAGAACACGGCCCTTCATCCTGATTTTGGCAATACGTGGGATGATGACGGCACACCGCGGCAGATGGGCATCCCTTACAATGTAGTGGGTGCCGGTCAACCCCTGGTGCCGATTACTTTTGTCAACTACCCCGAAGAAAGTGATCCGGGCCCCTGGCCCATTCCCCGGAATCCCTATATTGAAACCGTGTTCGACTGGCGTGATACGGAAGATGGTGACCGGCACATGCTCATTGTGGACAGCAGCACCCACATCCTTTACGAAACCGGAAATGTATATGGAAACGCCAATGGAACAGCCTGGAAAGGTGGCTGCGGCGCCATATTCGATCTGAACTCATACAACCTGAGGCCCCAGACATGGACCTCTGCGGATGCAGCCGGACTCCCGATATTCCCCTTACTCATCCGCTACGACGAAGTGGAACGTGCACTGGCTTCGGGTGGCGAAATGCCCCACCCCATCCGGTTCACTGCAAACACCACGCAGCACGCTTATATCTGGCCGGCCCGGCACTATGCTTCCAGCTCCACCGATCCGAACCGGCCGCCTATGGGGCTCCGGTTCCGGCTCAAAGCCAGTGTGGATATCTCGAAATTCTCTCCCAGGATGCAGGTGATCCTGCGAACCATGAAAAAATACGGGATGATCATGTCCGATAACGGTAGCAACTGGTACTTCCAGGGCACACATGATGAGCGGTGGGATGATGAGGACATCAATACGCTTAAAGCGCTGCACGGAAGAGATTTTGAAGTGGTAGATATCAGTGGATGGACAAAACGACCGGGATTTGACCCCAATTCGGCCCGGGTACCACCGGCTTCATCAACTTCCATTACTGAAAAAGAAGGTATCCAACCTGAATCAGACAAATTATTGAACAATTATCCCAATCCATTTCATGCGTCAACTTCCATTGTATTTTACCTGCCGGCAGCCGAAAGAATTAGCCTGAAGATCTATGATTACACGGGAAGAGAGGTCGTCGTTCTTTCCCAAGAAATCCGTCCCGAAGGTTTGCAGAAAGTAGAATGGCATGGACTGGATGCAGCTGCACAACCGGTTTCCGCTGGTTTATATATATGCCAATTAAAGCATCAGGATAACCGTGTTGATTTCCATAAAATAATACGGTTCTGACAAACTAAAGATAACCCTCTCCCGAAGGTATTTCATCCTTCAAAAATCATTTAATTACATTTAGGGACAAAAAAATGCCGCCATGTTAAACGTCCCTATTGTTACCTTATTCGGAAAAACCCTGGCCCTGGCTTTTGAAAAAGCCCTCATTGGATTGTACAAGAAAGGCAGCAGATAACTCGAAGAGAGCGCCTCATAAATGGGCGCTCTTCTTATGTGTTAATCTAAAATCCGAATCACTTTTTCTGTATCTTACAGGTCAGTCGCTTGCCATTTTCAAACTCAACGGTTAGCATATACACACCACTGGTTAGCATGCTGACATCAAAAGACCTGTTTCCGTTCAGCACAATGTCCATCACCTGTTGTCCTGATAAACTAAATATACAGGCCCGCCTGGGCTGTTCGTCTGATGACAGGTTAACTTCACCAACCACCGGGTTTGGATACACGCTCAACTGTTGTACATCTTGTTCATACAAACCGGTGACTGCAGTATAGCTGGCAGTAATGGTTTTATTGCCATCCATAGTAAGGGTAGCCGTGCCCGCTGTTGCGGTAAGATCGCCACTCCAACCTGTGAATTCAAATCCATCTGCAGCAATGGCCTCCAGGCTCAGTACGGTTCCGCTGTTGGCGGTGATAACACCGGCATACTCGGCATCATCAACTGCAACCGAACCATTACCTTCTGTTGTTATGGTCAGTGTGTACTGGTCAATGGCAAAAGCTGCCGTAACCGCTATATCGCTGTCCAGGGTGATCTCTGTCGGATTGACTGTACCCGTTACATCGCCGCTCCAGCCCGTAAAATGATACCGGGCTCCGGCAATGGCCTCCAGGCTCAGTACCGTTCCGCTGTTGGCGGTGATAACACCGGTATACTCGGCATCATCAACTGCAACCGAACCATTACCTTCTGTTGTTATGGTCAGTGTGTACTGGTCAATGGCAAAAGCTGCCGTAACCGCTATATCGCTGTCCAGGGTGATCTCTGTCGGATTGACTGTACCCGTTACATCGCCGCTCCAGCCCGTAAAATGATACCGGGCTCCGGCAATGGCCTCCAGGCTCAGTACCGTTCCGCTGTTGGCGGTGATGACACCGGCATACTCGGCATCATCAACTGCAACCGAACCACTTCCATCAGTTGTAA
>CAYTNC010000047.1:0-16263 GCA_964438935.1 uncultured Bacteroidales bacterium | reverse complement strand
CTCAATGATGATATTTCCTACAACAAAACCGGCGGCGGAAGAGGCAACTGGGGTATTGAGTGGCTGGCTGCCAATCCAAATGACACGCTGGCGCTGATCAACGGATCATGCAGTGCCTGTGACCATTCAACTAATTCAAAATTGCATTGTGTGCTCAAAGGCATGGCAACCTGGTGGCTGTTTGCCAGGCTTGCAGGCTGGGATGGAAATACGGGAGGAATCACAGGAGTGCAAAATGTGAACACACAGGTGGTGAAAGTATGGCCCAATCCGGTAAGCGGATCATTGAATATTTACATCCCTGAAAAGGAAGTCACGCAAATCAGCATGGTTGCACCCGATGGCCGTTTAGCTAAAAGTATAATAACGCTGGACGAAGAAGTTACGGTTACGGTTAACGATTTGCCGAAGGGATGGTATGTCATCAAGGTCACAAACAACCGGCAATCCTTTATTGACAAGGTGTTGGTTCAATAATTAAATTTATCAGAAATCACCCTGTAAAACGGTATTTTTATCTTTAGGTTTAGTAACTTAGGATTTAGATTTGGTGAATGAACTGAGTTGCTAAACCTTACTTTAATACATACCCTATGAAAAGGATCCTTTCCGTATCAGGCATTCTGATATTTATAGCAGGTGCCATCATGCCTGTACTATCTCAAGCTCAGACTACTGACAAAAATGCCGCTGCAGTTAAAAAGCTTGAGCTGAACGTAGAAACGGCCAAAGAAAAAGTAGCCAAAAACGAAAAAACAATGGCTGTTTCTGATTCACTGATTCAGAAAGGCAATGAAATGGTAGCTGAGTCAAAAGTTGAAATGAAAGCTTTGGCGGCAGATCGAAAGAAGCTGGATAAAGAATACGCCACCAACAGGAAAGCGCTGGCAAAACTTTCTGTTTCCAAAGACAAGGCAGAATCGGCTAAGGCCAAAGCCGACCTGAAAGCTCTGGATGCCAAATACAAAACTGACACCAAGGAACTCGACAACAAGTTCAAGTTGGCCAACAAAAATTCCGTTACCGGGGCATCCAATATCAGCAAAGGCAAAACAAATCAGAAAGCAGCGCAGGACGGTTTAAAAACAGCCCGTGAATCACTTGAAGCCGCGGAAATCAAGCTCAATAACGCAACCAATCCGTCTGAACAAGGCGATACTGAAAAAAAGAAGAAAAAGTAACCTGCAGGCACAGGTATTTCAATCAATCGCCAAAACAGGTACCGACTCTGCGGGCGCTTTTGATCCACTGGTGGCCCGAAGGGACTTTTTTAGTTTTACCCATCACATCGGCCAACGGAACGGTCATGATCCGGTTTTTCTCCAGGGCAATCATCACCCCAAACTCTTCTTTTTGAATGAATTTGGCACATGCAGTTCCCAGGCGTGTTGCCAGCAACCGGTCGGCTGCCGAAGGAACGCCTCCCCGTTGCAAATGGCCCAGTATGGTGATACGGGCCTCAAGATGAGTAAGCTCCTGCAAACGGTTGGCCAGGCGAATGGTATTGGAAGTATTCAGCACATCCAGCTCTTCGCGATCCTGCTTCAGTTTTTTTCGCGTTTTTTCATCTTTTGTTTTGCCGATTTTTTCCTTCAGCTCAGAGTACATGATATTAAAATCATGGGATATGGCCCCTTCCGCAATGGCAATAATGGAAAATGACTTACCCTGGGCCTTGCGTTCAAGTATTGATTCCGCTATTTTCTCAATATGATAAGGAATTTCAGGAATCAGGATCACATCGGCACCGCCGGCCACACCTGCTCCAAGTGCCAGCCAGCCTGCTTTATGTCCCATAATCTCTACTATGATGATCCGGTGGTGGCTGCTTGCCGTACTGTGCAACCTGTCAATGGCTTCAGTGGCAATACCCATTGCAGTATCAAATCCGAATGTCATATCGGTTCCAGCCACATCGTTGTCAATGGTTTTGGGGAGCGTGATTATATTCAGCCCCTGTTGTGCCAGGTGCCAGGCATTTTTCTGGGTTCCGTTGCCACCAATGCAAACCAGCGCATCAAGCCGGTTCTGGCGGTAATTTTCGACGATTACATCGGTCATGTCCTTTTCCTTGCCATTCATATTCATGCTGAAAGGTTTCTCACGTGATGTGCCCAGAATAGTGCCTCCAAGGGTGAGTATCCCGGAAAGCATTTTGTTGTCGAGATTGACAAAATGGTTTTCCATAAGGCCTCTGAAACCATCCCTGAAACCAATCAGCTGCATGCCATAGTTGGAAATGGCGGCTTTGCCTAATGCCCTGATTGCGGCATTGGATCCCGGCGTATCTCCGCCGGATGTCAGAACTCCTATAATTTTTCCCATAATTTGTAAAAATACAAAAATATTAAACAGGCAGCAGGGTCATTGCAACGCTTATTAAAATATAAGATTTTCTTTCAACTCTTCAAACGCATCCTTAATTCACTTGAACCAAAATTTTTGTAATTTTATCAAAGCATAAAGTTAGTTGTGGGTTGTGGGATGTTGATGCGGCAAGTTTGTTGAAATATGCATATTCATTGGTTATAAACAATTAATTTCTATCGGTATGTACACCTACACATTTGGCGGAAAGAACGGCAAGAAAAAAACACTTCAGGAAAGTAAAGAACATTTGGTTATCCGAACCAGGAATTCAAGGGATCTGGAGGATGCTGTGTATTCTGATGCCGGGAAAAAGGCTCTTGAGGATTTCAGTATCCAGTTGTTATTCCCCGATGCCGATGTTACCATATTGAAAGTTAATGATTCCCTGAAGAATCGGAAGACTGTGAGAGACAATGCCCGAAAAATACTGAAACGCGAACCTGAACTGCGTTTTGCCGGACGTCTTTTACTGGATGCCGACGGTAAAACCCCGGTGCTTTATACTGAAAACCTGATTATCAAGTTTTTCGATAACGTGAAACCGGCAGTCTGCGAGAAAATTCTGGCCGAAAACAACCTCACCATAAAGCAAAAACCAGATTACGCGTTGAATATGTACTTTGTTGGTGCGCCTGAAAATATTGGTTTGCAAATATTTGAACTGGCAGAAACGCTGCTTCTGAAAAAAGAGGTTGAACTGTGCCACCCCGAGTTGATCCGGAAAAAAGCACTAAGAATGATACACAACAAACAATGGCACCTGAAGCATACAACAGTCAACGGAGCTGAAATTAACGCGCATGTGAACGCTGTTGCAGCGCATGCATTGTCAACGGGCACAAATGTGAAAATTGCAATTATCGATGACGGTTTCGACATTGATCATCCCGAATTCAGCCGGCCGGCTAAGATTGTTGCAGCAAGGGATGTTACCTATGGTAGTAACGATCCCCGGCCCAAAAGTACATATGACAATCATGGCACAGCCTGTGCCGGTGTAGCGGCAGCATCAGGCATCGGTTGTTCGGGAGTGGCACCGGATGCCACACTGATTCCCATCAGATTATATGAAGAACTGGGCTCGTACAAGGAGTCAGTAGCCTTCAAATGGGCTGCTGACCATGGCGCCGATATCATCTCATGCAGCTGGGGGCCGCCTGATGGACACTGGGAGGACCCGGATGATCCGGCTCACTTCAATTTTGTGGACATGCCCGACAGTACCCGGCTTGCCATGGAGTATGCCTTTACAAAAGGCCGAAACGGGAAAGGCTGTATCATAACTTTTGCAGCAGGCAATGGGAATGAAGATATTCAGTACGATGGCTATGCCAGCTATCCAAAGGTAATTGCGGTAGCTGCCTGCAATGACACCAATAAAAGAAGCGTCTACAGCGACTTTGGTGACACCGTATGGTGTTGCTTTCCAAGCAACGATATCGGCTCACAAATTCTTGGCCATCCCGACCCTGTAACCAGTGGTATTTACACCACCGACAGGAAGGGAAGTGCTGGTTATAACAGGAATGGAGATTACACAGATGATTTCGGCGGTACGTCCAGTGCCTGTCCCGGTGTTGCCGGAACCATTGCGTTAATGCTATCCGTTAATCCCGAACTTACTTTACAACAGGTGAAAGAAATCATCAGGGATACTGCAGTAAAAATTGATACTGACAACGGACAGTATGATGTAATGGGCCACAGCAGGTACTATGGATTTGGTAAAGCTGATGCAGAAAAGGCTGTAAAGAAAGCTAAGCAAATGTTAAATGAACCTGCTGCTCACCCTGTAAAAATAACAGGTGCGCTGGTGAATCCCTAGTGCTGGATGCTGGGTCTGGAAGTTCAGTGTTCGGTGTTCGGTGTTCGGTGTTCGGTGTTCGGTGTTCGTGTTCGGTGTTCAGTGTTCAAGATTGTTCAATGTGGTTTGATAGAGTTTGATAGAGTTTGAAGTATATCAACCTCAAACGCGAAGCCTCTGCTACTGCTACTGCTACTGCCGCTGCCGCTGTCCCTTGTCCCTTGTCCCTTGTCTCTTGTCTCTTGTCTCTACTTATACCCCTCACTTACCTTATCCAGCCTGTCCATATCCGTGTCGGACAACCTGAATTTCATGGCACCGGTATTTTCTTTCACATGCGTATCCTTTGTAGCGCCCGGAATGGCAACTACCGTGTTGCCGTGAAAATGGAGCAACCAGTTGAGTGCTATCTGGGCGGGGGTAACCTCATATTTCTGTGCCAGTTCTTTAACCAATATTACTACAGGTAAACTTTTTTCCAGTCCTGCCGGCTTAAACTGCCCGCTGTACTTTCTGAATCCGGAATTTTTTATCAGATTCGGATTGTCGTGAAATTTCCCGGTAACCAGTCCTTGAGCCAGAGGTGAGTAAGCTATAATTGTAATGCCTAACTTTTTAGCCAAATCCATAATACCGTTGGACTCAATCGACCGGTTCAACAAACTGTAGTTGACCTGGTTAGAAGCCAGAGGAATACCAAGTCTATCCAAAGTTTCCCAGGCATGCTGCATTTGCCTGGCAGAAAAATTGCTTACACCGATATGCCTGATCAGTTTTTGTTTGTATAATTCAGCCATAGCACCTACCTCTTTTCGTTCATTGGAAAAGCCCCAGGGCTGATGCACCTGATATAGATCAATCGGATAAGGCGTCAAAGCATTGATTCGTTGATCAATGGTTTTGGCTATATTGGAGGCAAAACGGAAAGCGGGCCACCATTTGGTGGCAATAAAAACATCATCCGGTTTTCTGCCGGCTTTTTGCAGGGCCAACGATAAAGCCTTTTCGGAAGCCCCGTTGCCATATACTTCTGCGGTATCAAACCAGCTGATCCCACCCTCAAGTGAAAGTGACACCACTTTGCTGATTACCTCATCGTCAAGAACAGGCCAGAATTTACCTGCCATATTCTGCTGTTTGCTGAACTGCCAGCATCCCAGTCCGATTGCTGTAATCTGAGCACCTGTAAGACCAAGTTGTCGTTTACTTATATTCTCCATTTTATTGAATTTCGGTAATTATATATGTACAAAGTGAACAACATATAATACAATAATAACTGTTGTTTTGTTCACATCAGGTCTTTAACAAATGTGTTAATGCCTGATTCAGAGTCCTGTATCTGAATTCATAACCAGCGGCTGTAATTCTGTCAGCAGCAACACGACTTCCGGTGAGCAGCATGGTTGCCATTTCACCAAAAAGCAGGCGTATAATAAAAGCAGGAACCGGTGGAAACCACAAAGATTTGTGCAGCACCCCGGCAATGGCTTTCACAAATTGGCGATTGTTAACGTGTTCCGGAGCCACAGCATTATATGATCCATGCATTGATTGATCTTTCAATGCCTTTAAATATATACCACAAAGATCATCAATATGAATCCACGGCATATATTGGCGTCCGTGACCCAGGTGTGAACCAATTCCCCTCTTCACCGGCAGTGCCAGTTTGGAGAGTGCTCCCCCGTTTGGGGTCAGAACAACACCAGTTCTGATAATAACCGTTCTTATGCCGGCATCCCGGAACCTGTCGGCCGCCTCTTCCCACAACCGGCAGGTTTCACCCAGAAAATCAGTGGCCGGCGGATCGGGTTCCGAAAAAATTCTTTCAGTAGTCAGGCTACCATAATACCCTATAGCTGATGCTGATATAAATGCTTTTATCTGTCCCTTTTCCTGCATCACCTGATTAAAGATCAATTGTGCTGATCTGATACGGCTGTCCCGGATTTCTTTCTTTCTTCGTTTGCTCCACCTTTTATCGCCTATACCGGCACCGGCAAGATGTATGATATAATCTACTGAGTCAAATGCTCCTGCATCAATCATATGGTTCTCAATATCCCAGAACCAGGTTTGTATACTGCCTGTTTTATTACTTTTCCTACCCAAAACCGCCACAGCATATCCATTATCAATCAGCATTTTTGTTAAATGCTTTCCAATTATCCCTGTTCCTCCGGTAATAAGTATTTTCTCCATAAGAATATGGTTACTTCAGATTTATTCCGATTAAAAATTTACAGAATTCCTCTGCTCTGTATTTTACTGAGTGAATTTATGTAAGAAAACGGAATTGTCCGCTCAAATTGGCGTAATTCACTTTCCTTGGTCGATTTTTTTGTCACTTAACAAGAAAAGTAGTAACTTAATAAATCCTTATGGTGTCATTATTTTTCATGATCAAACAAATCAATCAATGAAATGAAACGTCAATAAGCCGGACAAATTGAATTCATGAGCATGCGAAAATAAATTAAGAATAAACAGCTACACATAAATAAACACAGATATAACAAATTCTCAGATCAATGAAGAAAACAGCAGTGGTTTTTGGAGCAACCGGTCTGGTAGGGAAGGAACTGGTAAAAGCATTATTGAATAACAGTCAGTACGGTAAAATAGTCATCGTTGCCCGAAAAACCTTGCCTATTGTAGATCAAAAACTGGAGCAATTGTTACTGGATGATTTCTCAGATCTGGTGAATTTTCACAACCGGCTCAGGGCAAATGAATATTTCTGTTGCATTGGCACAACCATTAAAACTGCCGGTTCCCAGGAAGCTTTCAGGAAGGTTGATTTTGAAATTCCGCTTCAGGTGGCCAAACTGGCACAGGAATTACGGATTCAGAATCTGGTAATCATATCCTCCATTGGAGCTGATGCCAAAACGGGCAACTTTTATCTGCGCACTAAGGGAGAAATGGAACATGCTGTTAAAGAAGCCTATCAAGGCAACCTGAAAATAGTAAGACCTTCCCTGCTTATTGGAAACCGGCACGAATTCAGATTTGGAGAACGTGTTGCTGTATTCATCATGAAGCTGTTTGGGTGGCTCTTTGTGGGGCCGCTTAAGAAATTCAGAGGAATCAAGGCCAGGGCAGTAGCCAATGCCATGATTCGCGTAACACAATTACCGGTTGAAAAAATAATTATTGAATCAGACGAACTCTTTGATTATCAAACAAATTAAAGACACCTTGCTAAAAACAACGTGAATTTTCCCGCTTTCTTTTTTTCATTTTTGTTAATTTTATCTGCTGAACTATTAATGAAATGTGCGGAAGGGAATTCTCATGGAAAAAGGTAACAGTTTCTTATACAAGCCCCGAAAATTCAACCAGATACCAATTTGGAAAGAGATTACTGAAACGCAGTGGCACGATCCCGCCTGGCAACTCAGGCATTCCATTCGTACCGTTGATCAACTCAAACAGGTAGTTAAGTTAAATCCATACCAGGAGCAGGAAATCGAGCGAACCTGCAAAACCATGAAAGGCCAGGGTAAAGAGCCCATGCGCATTACACCCTATTATGCCTCGCTGATGCAGGATGATCCTTTTCATCCGGTGATGCTGCCCGGCGAAAAAGCAGAGAAAAGGCTCGATCCCATTTTCTGGCAAAGCGTTCCCACCCCTGCCAACCTGATGTTTCCCAACACAGGTAAAGAAGGGGCCATGAGCGAAAGTTCACGAAGTTTTGGAGCTGCCTACCAGCGATATCCCAACAGAGTAGCTTTGTTTGTTGCAGAAAATACCAGTTGTGCATCCTATTGCGTACACTGTCAGCGGGCCAAATCGCTTGACGCTACTGCTGAAGTAAATACCACTGAAATCAACAAGGGTTTGTTCTATATTTCACAGAACAGCAATATCAACGAGGTGCTGATAACAGGAGGAGATGCCCTGATGATCAGCAAACACAGGCTTCAGTACATACTCGAAGAACTCAGCCGTATTCCGCACCTCAGGGTGATCCGAATGGCTACCCGGGTGCCTGTGGTTTTACCCATGGCCATCACCGATGATTACCTTGAATTGATCAAAACCGCTGCCAACAAATATACCAGGGGACATGAGAAGTACGTGTATTTCATGACACATATCAATCATTATCATGAAATCACCGAAGAACTGGCCATTGCCGTAAAAAACATCAGGGATCATGGATTCACCGTCAGAAATCAAACGGTATTGCTGAATCACGTGAATGATTATTACAAAACACTGGCCGAAACGTTCCGGCGCATGTTCTGGGTTGGCGTGCATCCGTATTACCTTTTGCAGTGCCATAAAGAAAAGGGCATTGTGCATTTCATCACGCCTGTACAAATAGGGAAAATATACATGAAACATTTGCAGGGGTGGATGTCGGGCTCTACTGTTCCCCGTTATGCGGCCAATATTGAAGGAGGTGGTGGCAAGGTATTGCTGATGCCATCGGGACATGATACGCTGAATGAAGGAAATACCATTGAGGACAAAATATCGGAAAGCTATGCCAATGTGTATACATGGGACGGAAAAGAGCTTTTTCATTACGAAGCGCTGGGCAGGTCCTCACGCAAAGAATACCATGAGGCTGTGAAAATAATGGATGAATTTATTGGCCGGAAAGGTGTTTTTCTGCCCAAGGTAATCATTGTTGACAAAGCCGGTAATCACATTGAAACAACCAATCGTACCAAACTTCCCAAACTTGAAAAGTTAAAGAAGTCAGCCCTGCTCGATTACAAGATATTCAGGAATGACATGCCGCTTACCAATCCTGTGGATATTGAAAAGGAACTTATGATACAATTCAGCAAATCTCATTATGGGTTCAGCAACAGATAGCAAAAGATTCGGCACAGCCCCTGTATATTTTACAGCCTTATCTACCATTCTGGGCGCCATTTTATTTCTGAGGTTTGGGTTTGCTGTTGGCACACTTGGTTTCTGGGGTGTTTTTCTCATTATCTTGTTGGGACACGCGCTGACTATCCCTACAGCATTTGCCATTTCTGAACTGGCGACCAACAAAAGAGTTGAAGGAGGCGGCGAGTATTTTGTGATTTCCAGGTCTTTCGGTCTGAATATCGGCGCCACCATTGGTATGGCACTTTACCTGTCGCAAGCCATCAGTGTTGCTTTTTATATCATTGCCTTTACGGAAGCGTTTGAATTTTTTTTTAATTTCGTTTATAACTCCTTTAACATACACCTTCCACGCCAGGTAATCAGCATTCCTGCAATGCTTTTGCTGGGTATAGTTATCTTAAGAAAAGGTGCCAATACGGGTGTTAAAACCCTCTATTTCGTGGTTGTTCTGCTCATCATCTCGCTGCTCATGTTATTTATGGGTAAAAGTAACCCGGAAGCAACGGTAGGAAGTATTGCCCTGGCAGGAAATATCAGGAATATGAATGATTTCTTCCTGGTTTTTGCCATAGTTTTTCCGGCATTTACCGGCATGACCGCCGGAGTGGGCTTATCAGGCGACCTGAGGAAACCTTCACGGTCTATTCCCATTGGCACCATTGCAGCTACTATTACTGGAATGGTAATTTACCTGATGGTAATTTATAAGCTGACCATTTCAGCCAGTGCCGAAGACATGCTTAGCAATCAGCTGATCATGAGTAAAATTGCGATTGGCGGTGTTTTCATCATTCCTCTGGGACTCGCAGCATCCACTCTTTCATCGGCACTTGGCTCCATTTTAGTTGCACCCCGCACCCTCCAAGCCCTTGCACTCGACACCTCCTTCCCTTCGGCCCGGATTAACAATTGGTTATCGAAAAGCAGAACCAGTGACAATGAACCTGTTAATGCAACACTTGTAACCATTGTCATAGCCCTGGTTTTTGTTTTATTGGGAGATGTAAACGCTGTAGCCGGAATCATCTCCATGTTTTTCCTGGTGACTTACGGAGCGCTTTGCCTGATCTCCTTCCTGAATCATTTTGGTTCATCACCCTCCTACCGACCTTCATTTCGTTCAAAGTGGTATATCTCATTTGCAGGTTTCATACTGGCCTTGTGGGTCATGTTTAAAATCAGCACTCCCTATGCACTGGGGTCGGTGCTGATCATGAGTGGCTTATATACCTACATCCGGTATTATCACCGCGATCGTGACGGACTGGAATCACTCTTTGCCAATGCATTGTTTCAGATAAACCGGAATTTACAGGTTTACCTTCAGCGCTCGGGAAGCAAAAAGAAAGTTAAAGAATGGAGACCTAGTGCCATTTGCATCTCAAAGGATTCCTTTTCCAGGGCAAGAGCTTTCCAACTACTGAACTGGATATCTTATCGATACGGGTTTGCCACCTACCTGCACCGCATTGAGGGTTATTACTCCAAGGCTACCAGTCAGCAAGCTGCCGAAGAACTTTCAAAGCTTATTGAATTGTATGATACTACCAACAACCATGTTTTCGTTGATACAATCATCTCGCCATCCTACACATCCGCCATTGTTCAGGCCATACAGGTTCCGGGCATTTCCGGTATGGAGAACAATATGGTTATTTTTGAATACGACAAGGAAAACCCGCAGGACCTGCCCGAGATCATCGACAACATCAGGCTGATCAAAGCCGGCAGTTTCGATATCTGCCTGCTGGCATCAAGTCGCAAGGAAATGATTTATAAAAGCGGCATCCATGTTTGGATCGACTCTCACAACATTGAAAATTCAAGCCTGCAAATCTTGCTTTCTTTCATTATTTTGGGACATGCCGATTGGAAAAAGTCATCCATAAAAGTATTCGACATCTGCAAACCCGAAGAAATGGAAAAAACACAGCAGGCACTAACTAACCTGGTGAATTCCGGAAGACTGCCCATTACCTCCAAAAATATTGAGATTATTGTCAAAGAACCTGGTATAACAGCCAAAACTTTGATTAACGAGAAGTCCGCCACAGCGGCCCTTGTTATCAAAGGTTTTCATGTGGAGGGAATAAAACACAACGGAGATACGATTATGAACGGATATGAAGGAATCGGAACAATTCTATTCGTCAATTCACACACCCAAAAAGAAATTTTATAACAAATCAATTAAAACACAGAAAATGAAAGAATACTTTCAGGAATGGTCAGAAAAGGTAGTACCCTGGCTGATGACTCATGGAACGAAGATGCTGGTGATAGCAGTGGGGGCCTTTGTTCTGAATATCATTCTGAGCAGGATTATCCGCAGGGCAGTAATTATTGCCGTGGTGCCTGATAAAAACATGTCGCCCGAAGCAGAAATCAAGCGCGAAAACACACTGATCCGCATTTTCAACGGCACACTGGCTGTGGTTATCACCATCATGGCATCGCTGATGATATTGAAGGAAGCAGGGCTCGACATAGCGCCCATACTTGCAGGTGCAGGTATCGTAGGGCTGGCAGTAGGTTTTGGTGGCCAATACCTGATCAGGGATATCATTACCGGCTTGTTTATCATCCTTGAGAATCAATACCGCATTGGCGATGTTATCGATATTGACGGTATCGGAGGCTCTGTTGAAGATATCAGCCTGAGAAAGACAACATTAAGAAATCTCGACGGAACCGTGCACCACATTCCGCACGGTGAAATTACCAAAGTATCTAACCTTTCGAAAAACTTTGCCCGGGTTAACCTGAATATCGGGATTTCTTACAGCGCAAATCTCGAACACGTCATTGCGGTGATCAACAAAACCGGCTTAGAACTGGCCAATGATTCTTATTACAAGAACTTAATCATTTCGGCTCCGGCTTTTCTTAGGGTTGATGACTTTGCCGATTCATCGGTTGTGGTTAAGATTCTGGGCGATACCCAACCCTTGAAGCAATGGGAAGTAACAGGCGAACTGCGCAAAAGACTGAAGATAGCTTTTGATCGTGAAGGTATTGAAATCCCATTCCCGCAAAGGGTTATTCATCAGGTTAAAGAATAGCCAATTTTAAACACAATACTGTTTTACTTATGAATAACCTGAACTATGGTGTAATTGGTAATTGCCGGAGTGCTGCCTTGGTTTCTGAAAAGGGAAGTATCGATTGGTGTTGCCTGCCCGATTTTGATTCTCCCTCGGTTTTTGCCAAATTACTGGATATTGAGGTTGGGGGTTCTTTTCACTTTGAGGTGGACAGCAGTTATACCATAACCCAGGAATACCTCGATCGAACCAATATTTTGTGCACCACCTTTATGTCGCCAAAAGGTGCATTTGAGGTGATTGATTTCATGCCCCGTTATAAAACCGGGGACAATGATTATTTCATCCCGGCAGAGGTGTACAGGTATATCCGGTACATTTCAGGACTACCGGTTTTCAGAATTGTATACGATCCACGTTTGAATTATGCCCGGGAAGAAATGGCACATGTTGTTCAGGACAACCACATCCGCACCTATTCAGTAGCCTGGCCTACAGATTGTATTTACCTGTATTCGGGTATCCACCTTTCATCCATACTCAACCGTGAGGAAATACAACTCACCCAGCATGAATTTATGCTTTTATCATATAATCAAAAACTGATACCCATTGATATTGAAAGGGTTTACCTCGAATACCAGCGTACCAAAGTATATTGGCTGAACTGGGCCAACCGTTCCAAGCGGTTTGAACAGCACAACAACATCATCATCAGGAGCCTGCTGGTACTGAAAGCTATGTCGTATGACGCCACAGGCGCCATACTGGCCGCATTAACCACAAGCATCCCTGAAACTCTGGGCGAAGTGCGTAACTGGGATTACCGTTTTTGCTGGCTGCGGGATGCATCCATGTCGGTTGATACCTTGCTCCGCATGGGACATTACAATGCGGCCCAACGCTTCCTGGGTTTTATCATGCGCATCCTGAAATCAAAACACGACACCTTTCAGATCATGTATGGCATAAGGGGGGAAAGGGAATTAACAGAAGAAGACTTACCCCACCTCTCAGGATACCAAAACTCAAAACCTGTACGCATAGGCAATGCAGCGTATATACAGAGGCAAAATGATGTATTCGGATACCTGTTAAACGTCATTCATCAGTACTTCGAGGTTTTTCCCGGAACCCTCGATGAAATAGAGGACATGTGGGAGATCGTCCGCAACATCATCCATACGGTTTCAACCCATTGGGAAAACCACGATAAAGGCATATGGGAATTTCGTTACGAAGGAAGACATTTTGTTTTTTCAAAGGTAATGAGCTGGGTCGCCATGGACAGAGCTGCCAAAATAGCCGTGTTGTTACAAAAGGAAAGTTATGCTACCGACTGGCAAAGCATTGCCAATGATATAAAGGCAGATGTTTTCAGAAATGGCTGGAACGAACAACTGCAAACATTCACCCAAACCTATGGCAGTGAAGACCTGGATGCCTCCCTGCTGCTGATGGCTACCTATGGATTTCTCGATTACCATGACACCTATTATGTTAAAACAGTGGATGCAGTGAAAAGCGCTTTGTTTCATAAAGGCCTTATGTATCGATATGTGGCACATGACGATTTCGGGCTACCTTCTTCAGCTTTCACCATTTGCACGTTCTGGCTCATCGAAGCATTATACAGGATTGGAAGAACCGAAGAAGCAGCAACAATTTTCAATGATTTGCTGAAATGTGGTAATCACCTGGGATTATTCAGCGAGGATATCGACTTTGAAACCAAACGATTGCTGGGCAATTTTCCTCAGGCATATTCGCATCTGGCGCTGATCAATACTGCCATATTGTTTACCAGGGAGAAAAAAACATCGAAGTTTATTAAACCCTAAACACATTACCCGTTATGAACAAAACCACACCTTTTAATCGTTTGGTGATCATTGCCTACCGGTTGCCGTTCAAGTTTACCCGGCACAAATCGGGATATAAGGCAGTGCAAAATTCAGGGGGGCTTGTTTCTGCTATTCTTGCCCTTTCTGAAAGCTTTAGAAAAACAAACAACATTTCTGATCAGCAAAAAATTGTATGGAGCGGTATCGGTGATCATCTGATGGAATCAGTACCTGGCAACCAGTTTGAGAACGAACATTTCGACATCGTTCCCGTCAGAATCCCTTCCCGGCTTAACGAACAGTTTTATGGTGGATTTTGTAATGATTTGATCTGGCCGCTCTTTCATTATTTTTCTACATTCAGCGTAATGAAAAATAATTATTTCGAAGCCTATAAGGAAGCCAATGCTTTATTCTGCGACGAAATTGTTAAACACATCAAGCCGGGCGATTTCATATGGATACATGATTACCAGCTGATGCTCCTCCCTGAAATGATCCGGAAAAAAATACCGGATGCCACCATTGGTTTCTTTTTGCATATCCCCTTCCCTTCCTATGAAATATTCCGGCAATTACCCCGGCCCTGGCGCGAGGTAATCGTCAAGGGCATGCTGGGAGCCGACCTAATTGGCTTTCACACGCACGACTATACCCAGCACTTCATCAAATCGGTGAAACGCACCACCGGTTACGAATGCAAACAAAACATCTTTTTTACACCCAACAAAACTGTTAAAGCCGACGCCTTTCCCATTGGCATTGATTATGACAAATTTCACAATGCAAGCTGTGATAAGCCCGTATTACGCGAAAAAGGCAAGATCAGGAAAAGCCTTGGAACACAAAAACTTGTTTTCTCAGTTGACAGGCTCGATTATTCCAAAGGTTTGCTGTCACGCCTGCAGGGTTACGAAACCTTCCTGGACAAAAATCCTAATTGGCGATCGCGGGTGGTTTTTAACATGGTGGTAGTCCCGTCACGCGACAGCATAGAGAAATACAAGGAAATGAAAAAAGAGATAGAATCCACTGTCGGACGCATTAACGGCAAATACAGCACACTTTCGTGGCGGCCCATTATCTACCAGTATAAATCGCTTTCGTTTAACGAATTGATTGCACTCTACGATGTTAGTGATGTAGGTTTGATAACGCCCCTGCGTGATGGCATGAATCTGGTTGCCAAAGAATTTGTGGCCAGCCAGAATGAAAACAAGGGTGCCCTTATCCTGAGCGAGATGGCTGGCGCAGCTGCTGAACTCAATGAAGCCCTCATTATCAACCCGGCTGACAATAATGAAATTGCCGAAGCCATACTGGCGGCATTGGAAATGAGCCCCCAGGAAAAACAAACAAGGGTTGAAAGAATGCAAAACCGGATAGCCAGTTACAATGTGTTTACCTGGGCCCACGACTTCTTTAACCAAACCTATGAAATTAAAAGTCAACAGGAAATCATGCGTGTTAAATTTGTAAACCCTGCCATTTCTGCCAAACTTGCTACAGCATACAAAGAAGCCGAACGGCGGATCCTCTTTCTCGATTACGACGGGACCCTGGTGGCCTTTGCCAAATACCCCGAAATGGCTGTTATTGATGACAACACACTGAAGATCGTGAGAAAACTAACCAGCGACCCTAAAAACCACATTGTCATCATCAGCGGCAGGGGAAAGGACTTTCTTGAGAAACAGTTCAATGATGTGCCGGTTACCCTGGTGGCAGAGCACGGATACTTCATCCGGAATGCCGGCGGGGCATGGGAATCAACCATTAGTGCTGATGCCCAATGGAAAGAAACAGTGATGCCCATTTTGCAGGAATACGTTGACCGTTGTAACGGCACCTTTATCGAAGAAAAAACCGGCAGCCTGGCCTGGCACTACCGCAATGCCGACATGGACTTTGCCCAGTTGCGCCTGAATGAACTGCGCGACGACCTGGCCGAAATCATCCGGCATAAAACCGATTTTGAAATACTCGAAGGCCATAAGGTGCTGGAAGTGAAAAGTGGAAAATACGACAAGGGACAAGCTGCCGCGGTGCTCATCGCCAAAGAATATTACAATTTCATACTGGCAGCCGGCGACGACAAAACCGATGAATTCCTGTTTCAGGCCATCCCCGATTTTGGCCATACCATACGGGTAGGCCTGAGCCCATCTTTTGCCCGCTATAACGTACCCGACACGGATTCCTTACTAGCTCTGCTGCAAGCCCTGATGCGCTGATAGCCTGCGAATACGCCTCAATTTTTACGGTTTGGGCGACTCACTATAAACCAATGGCAACTGAAAAACCACCTTCACGCCCGAAGCGCCATTGTGCATATCTG
>CAYTNC010000046.1:0-16284 GCA_964438935.1 uncultured Bacteroidales bacterium | reverse complement strand
AATTACATCGACAACCTGATGGAGGCCAAAAAGGTATTTGTGAACGAATTCAGCAGCACGCTGTATACCATTGCCAAAGACGTGAAGATACAAATTGAATTCAACCCGGCCTATGTAAAGGAATACCGCCTGGTGGGATACGAAAACCGGTTACTCAACGAGGAGGATTTCGATAATGACAAGAAAGATGCCGGCGAGATGGGGGCAGGGCATACGGTGACTGCGTTGTACGAGATAGTTCCGGCAGATGGCAAGGGTGATGAGTCGCGCCAGCTGAAATACCAGCAGTCGGAAGTATTGCCCAAGGCTTCGGTTACCAATGAACTGGCCACCATCAAATTCAGGTATAAAAAGCCCGATGGTGACAAGAGCATATTAATGACCGAAACCATACCACATACCGCACTGACCTTATCGCAAACCTCTGACAATTTCCGTTTCTCTGCTGCTGTTGCCGGTTTCGGCATGCTGCTACGCAATTCGGAATTCAAAGGCAGCGTAACCTATGACGAAGTGTTGTCCATGGCCCGTAGTTCAAAAGGTGTGGATAAAGATGGATACCGGGCTGAGTTCATCAGGCTGGTGGAGCTGAGTGAAAGCGAACTGACTTCAATGAATGTGGAATAGCAGGACAAAGTATCGAATACTGGTTTCGATTGTTGTGGCTGCATTAGGAGACAACCTATGCAGCCACAACTTTTATAATCTATGCCACTTCTTTTTCATAATGCCGCAAAAAGCTTAACTTTATCGCTTCAATCACTATAACCTTTAATATGAATACTTCCATGAGCCATTCTGAATGCAACGAAAATAGCAATTCCAATAAGAACAGCGGAATCCGCAAAATCATCGAACAGAAATTCCTGGAACAACGGAAAATTTTCCTTTGGGGACAGGTGGATGATGAATCAGCCGAAGACATTGTGAGCAAGCTCCTGTATCTGGAATCGGCTGAACCAGGCAAGAAAATTACCTTCTTCATCAACAGTCCGGGAGGCATGATCACCTCGGGATATTCCATCCTGGATACCATGAACCTGATCACTTCTCCTGTTTCTACCGTGTGCATGGGGCTTGCGGCCTCCATGGGATCGCTGTTGCTTTCGGCAGGGAAAAAGGGGGAACGGTACATTTATCCCCTGGGTGAGGTGCTCATCCACCAGCCCAGTATTGGTTATTTGCAGGGACAGGCAAGCGACATTGCCATTCATGCCCGGCAGATCATTAAATCGAAGGAAATAGCAGCAGATATACTGGCAAAAAACTGTGGCCAGCCGGTTGACAAAATATTAAAGGATTTTGACCGCGATTATTGGATGAATGCGGAGGAGTCCATAGCTTACGGGATTGTGGACAAATTGTATAAGATATAAGCGATCGATAGCAGCAGCGTTCAACTGCTGCTTTTTTATGGGATATTTTTCTTTTCTGCCTTCCAATTGGGATCTTGAGAAAGTCCGCATGGCTCACCGGTGAACATTTTACCGGCTTCTTCGTCACCTTTCAGTTGCCATTTATACCAGGCCGTTGCTACCTTGGCAAATTCACCACCATGTGGCTGGCTGTATGTTCCTCCGTGTCCTACGTTCATATTCGCCGCGAAAACCGGAACGTGATTGATGCGTTTGAAATCATCCATACCATTACCATAGGCTATATCTGTTTCACCACCTAAAATATAAAGTGTGGGTGTATGAAGTTTCAACAGATGATCTTTTGTCAGGCCAGGCATGCCCGGCATTCCGCTTCCCGGATTGCCCAGAATACCACTATTGCATATAACAGCAGTAGTAACGCGGGGATCAGGAGCCATCTCAAGGGTCTGCAACCCTCCACATGACATACCACTTACCGCTATTTTTGTAATATCTATTTTATTGTAATAAATACTTGCTTTATCGTTGTTTTGTGCAATAGCCCAGTTAATAGCGTCAACCAACTGGGAGGATGTTGATCTGCCGCCACCGCGTTGTCCTTCCTGCGGCATGGGCCCAATTGCAACCACCAAAAAACCGTGAGATGCTACCTCTGATAAGAAGTTAATATGTTCCCAGGGCGAATTGGCACAGGCTCCGTTACCCCAGGCTATGATGGGGAGTTTATTTTTATCGCCAAATACACTCAGGTCATTCGGTCTGAAAATAGTATGAGTCGGCAGGGTATTGTCCGAAAGCATCAGGGCGCTGTATGGGCCGGTTCCGCCATCTTCCACAACTCTTGAAGTCAGTTGACCGGTTGAAGATGTTTCCTGTGCTCCAACAGGGCTGATCATGCAGTAACTTACCAGAAATGTGATCAATAAGGATATTCTTTTCATTGCATTTCTATTTTAGTTTCACTATTGTTCTGCTAAAATAAGATAAAATGGAGGACTTCCTGAAGGTTTTCCTAAAATATTGTATTTTGGTTTGTCTGCATTGTTTCCAAATGGTCATTTCATAAACGATATACTAAAGCTATACTGCAATGATCAGAGCGGATATTCACCTGTGTATTCGGTGTTGTTTCCTATAGATTTTGAAAACAGTTACGAACTTTGAAGCCGCATCGAAAGGGTTGAAGTCCAGCCTTCCAGGCTTGTCAGGTTTTACTTTCGTTTAAACATTTTCAGAATATTTTTTCCTATTTCGTCAAGTTTTTCAATAGGTTCAATCAACGAAGGATTATTCAGGTCAATCTCCCCGTTATCAGAAACGCCCTGTTGCATAGGAAAGACCAGAATGAAACTATTTATTTGGAAATACTTGTTCAGGTATCCGGGTATGTTGGTCATAGTTTCATGATATGATAACTTGTTAATCCTGCTTAATATGATAAGCAAATTGTCGTCAATTTTTACATCACGGGAAACGATCAGGAAGTCGCGCCAATCGTCAAATACTCTGAAATCCGCTTCAACCGGATGCTTGTGTTGTATTCTTTTAATAATATCAATGCACTTCTCAGTGGCATAGAAAACCAGTCTGGCTCCAGTACTTCTGGGTATGTTCCAGATTCTTGACAGCCAGAAGGGAAAGCCAATTTCCTTTTCAGCATTTTTAGGAACGATTACGATGTGCCTTTTAATGGTGGATATAGGTTGTGCAGGCTTATAAACAAATGTGGTGGTGTTACATTTTTGCAATATTCCCTCTGTGAGTTTTCCAAGAAACGATTCTGAAATACCTTTGTTCACATGAAGTCCAAGGATTAAATCGCTGATATGTTGTTCTTTGATTACGCCTGTAATTCCGTTGGCAACATTGATATCGTAACGAAGCAGTTTGTTTAAACGAATGTCAACAGAAGATGCAGTGAAAACGGCTTTGTCCAGCATCTTCCCGGCTTTATTTCGCGCATCAGATGAGTCATCGTTGATAACATTGAGTGCGTACAAACTGTTTTTGTTGTCCTTTGATTTAAGTATTGCACTTAATCCAATGAGTTCCTCAATGGTTTCAGGATTATTCACAGGAATCAATATTCTTTCAGTTTCCTCTTCACGTTCACTATCAGGTTCCGAAGATTCCTGCATCGAGATGTTTTTACCGCCTTTTTGAGCCACAAATGATGCAATGGTACAGGTAATGAGAATCATGATGATTGTACCGTTCAGGATGCTTTCATTCAGCAGCCTGATGGGCTCGCCATCGGAAGTTTTACCCAAAATAACATTGTACCCAACCAATACAGCTGCCAGCGTAGCGGCTGCCTGGGCGTTGCTTAAACCAAAGATTAATCTGCGTTCATCAAGGGAAAATCTGAATGTTTTTTGTGTAAGCCATGCCGCAATGAACTTGGCGGAAGTTGCTATCAAGGTCATTACCACGGCGACTTTTATTGTCTCAAAATCTTTGAAAAAAGCCCTGTAGTCAACGAGCATGCCAACACCAATAAGAAAGAAAGGAATAAAAACGGCGTTTCCCACAAACTCAATCCGGTTCATTAAAGGTGAGGTGGATGGGATTAGCCTGTTTAAAGCCAAACCTGATAGAAATGCCCCGATAATGGCTTCTATGCCCGCGGCTTCAGCCAGCACTGCGCCAAGAAAGACCATGGTAAGAACAAAAATATATTGTGAAACATTATCCGGATATCGTTTAAGGAACCAGCGGCCGATAATCGGGAAGAGTATCATTACTGTCAGGCCAAAAAGCAAAATGGAAAAGGAAAGTCTGGTCCAGAAAACTGAATTTACCTCGCCTTGTGACATGCCTACAATTACAGCCAACACAAGAAGCGCAAGTGTATCAGTAATCATTGTACCGCCAATGGCGATATTCACCGCACGGTTTTTTGTCACTCCTAGTTTGCTGAGTATCGGATAAACAATCAGGGTATGTGAAGCAAACATACTGGCCAGTAAAACTGAAGTCAGCATGGAGAAATGCAGCACGTATAAACCCGTTAGGGTGCCAAGCGCCATGGGAATTAAAAAAGTGTAAAGTCCGAACACAAGACTTTTACCACTGTTTTTTTTAAACTCTGTCAGGTCTATTTCCAGTCCTGCCAGAAACATGATATATAACAAACCTGCTGTTCCTGATAGGATAATGCTGCTGTCACGCAATAGTATATTAAATCCGTTGGGGCCTATAATGGCCCCTGCAATGATCAGCCCAAGAATGTGCGGTATTTTGAGCTTATTAAGAAGTATGGGGGCGAACAAGATAATGGTCAGAATTACGAGAAACATAAGGACCGGATTGGTCAGAGGCAGGGATACCTTTAAGATACTGAGCAGGATCATAAATCGTTTAATGCATGGTAATGAGGCTAAGTTATGAAATACGATGACTTAAATTGCCCTGAATCCTGTGAAATATTTTTAGGCTCATTCGTGTTATGAACAACCATGATCGGTTTCCTGACAACCCGGAGATTCACCACTTCATCAGTTTTTGATTGGCATACCCTGCAATTTCATTCAGGGAGCCTTACTTCAGTACTTCCGCTATCAGCTGAGAAATGTAATAGAAACGTTTTTCAGAAGGCGTGTTACTGAAAAGCGTTACCAAAACCGTTCTTTTACTTCTGCAAATAACTATATAACTGTAAAAGCCTCCGGTACCTCCATCGTGCAGAATATATTCAATTCCATTATATGATTGATATGCCCAGCCTGAAGCTTGTTTTATATTGCCATTCTCAAAGGTGACTTTAAGGCAACTGTCTATTTGCGTTTTGAGTACTGATGTTTCAGCATTTATAATTGCTTTTCCATAAGATATTAAATCTTTGGCATTTGACCTTATTGCTCCTGCAGCTTTAAATGCATTGAAATCGTCCCAATAAGAAACAGGATTGCCCTTGTCATCATATCCCCGGGCAAGATTTAACAAATCATTGTTGCTCAGGGTAATTTTTGTATTGTTTAAGCCCAATGGCAGGCAAATTTTCTCGAGTAGCAGCTGCTCATAACTTTTATGGGTTTGTCTTTCCAGAATTATACCGGCAATTCCTGTTGCAAGATTGGAATATTCCATTGTTTGTCCGGGATCTCTCTGCAAAACAAAAGTCGTAAGATAATCATAAACCATACTGCTGTCATAATGTTGGTAAGGGTTATCAGGGTCGCTTCCTGTTGCAAAATTTTCAGGTAATCTGGGTAATCCTGATGTATGATTAAGCAGGTGTTTTATCTGCATCGGTTTGTTATTGTGTTGCAGCAAAGGAATATCAGTTGGCAGAAAATCATTGACTGCACAAGTGGCAGATAACTCGGAATCCTGCAAATACTGCATCATTAACAGTGAGGTGAAGGTTTTTGAAATAGACCCTATTTCATAGATAGTCATGCTATCAGGGATAATGTTGTTTCCTTTAACAGTCTCGCCATATCCATAGTAGTTTGTTTCATTGTATTTAAAGATTCCTACGCTCACGCTTGCCGAAGATAATTTTTGAGCATAGGGCGTCAAAATTTCATTGATTCTCTTGTCGAGATTACCTGACATGGGATTGTTTGTTCTCAGCGGTTGCGTGAGTTCATCATCTTCTTTTTGACAAGCCGCTGCCATAATAACAGCCAGGATTACTATTGATATCAGCAATTGTTTTTTTATTGTAAGCATTTTTCAAATATCAGTTAAAATTGAGGTGAATTGTTCTTTCTGCAAATTGTATAAACGACAACACAAGGTTTCAAAACCCTACCTTGTTAAAAGTAAATATGCTGTTATGGGATTACATCTGGGGTTAAAACCCCAAAAAAAGAGAGAATCACCTTTAAAATACCCCGGCATGAATGCCGGGGCTATTGATGGAAAAGCACTTATCACTAGCCCCAGGCTTCAGCCTGGGGTTTCAATTAGCGACAATTTTCTTTTAATCAGGGCTTCAGCCCTTTTGGCTGATGTGACGATTTTTTCTCGTGTATTATTTCTCGTGGGGTTACATCTGGGGTTAAAACCCCAAAAAAAAGAGAGAATCACCTTTAAAATACTTCGGCATGAATGCCGGGGCTAGTAATGTCTTCCATTCCTGGCTCCTGCCTGCCTGTAAGTCTTAAATCTTGGATCTTGGATCTTGGATCATGCATTCATCAGCCTTTGATATGCATGCCGTGCCATTTCGCCAAGGGGAAGCACGGTGGTTGCTGCATTCAGGGCAATAGCCGCTTTGGGCATACCAAACACCACGCAGGTGCTTTCGTCCTCGGCAATGGTATAAGCTCCTGCATTTTTCATTTCCAGAAGGCCTTTGGCACCGTCGTCGCCCATGCCGGTCATGATGATACCCACTGCATTGGCACCGGCGCAATTGGCTGCCGAACGGAATAACACATCCACAGAGGGACGGTGCCTGTTAACCAGAGGGCCGTCGTTAATTACCACCGAGTATTTGGCACCGGTACGGGCGATGAGCATGTGCCGGTTGCCGGGGGCAATAATGGCTTTGCCGGGAATGATGAGCTCGCCATGAACACCTTCTTTTACCGAAATGCGGCAAAGGCTGTCGAGCCGGTCGGCAAACGATTTGGTGAATATTTCTGGCATGTGTTGAACAATAACAATGCCCGGGCAGTCGGGCGGCATGGCCATGAGAAAGGCTTCAATGGCCTGGGTACCGCCTGTGGACGCCCCCAATACAATTATTTTATCGGTAGTGTGTTTTATAGAAACTCCCTGGGGTGATAGTTCCAAAATTTCATCAGCAGTAAGCTTAGGCATTACGGCAGGTTGCGACTTGCTAATCAACAAGGGTGCCTGGACAACCCCTCCGATTCGTTTCATGTTGGCCTGAGCCGCGGCTTTTACTGCATCGCACAACAATATTCTGGATTCCTCGAAGAATTCTTTGCTGATCAGCTTGGGCTTGTTAATCACTTCAAGAGCACCGTATTCAAATGCCTTAAGAGTCATTTCTCCTCCTTTTTCGGTAAGGCTGGAGATCACCACCACCGGTATTGGCCATGTTGCCATTAATTTTTTCAGAAAAGTCAATCCGTTCATCCTGGGCATTTCCAGGTCGAGGGTAATCACGTCAGGTCGTTCTTTGGTAATTTTGCCGGCTGCAAAAATGGGGTCGGCAGCAGTTGAAATTACCACTATCCCGGGGTCCTGGTTCAGAACACCTGCCAGCGTTTGTCGTACAAAGGCCGAGTCGTCGATGATCATGACTTTTATCTTGTTCATAAAGGCAGCTGTCTAATTGATTAAGAAAAGCATTTCATGAAGTCATTATATTTTCTGAAATATGGTTGGCCTTAAATTTTTTAATGGCAGTATGTGACCTGCTATTGATTCGGAATGGCCCAGAAATAAATAACCTCCTGTATGCAGGTTGTTGCATAGTTGTTTGAGCACCATATACTGTATGTCTCGTTCAAAGTATATCATTACATTTCGACAAAAGATTACGTCGAATTTCGCAGAAAAGTTGTAATCGCCTGCCAACAGGTTGAATTTTTGGAAAAGAACTTTCATTCGCAGTTCATTGCTAATTCTTACCTTATTGTTGTACTCGTTTTTTCCCTTCAGAAGATAATTCTTTTTATAATTATCAGGAATAGCCTGTGCTTTGTCTGTAGTGTATATACCGATGGCTGCATGGCTTAAAACACTCTCAGAAATGTCAGTTGCCAGTATATTGAAATCGATCCGGGGATTCTTGTTAACTATTTCCTGCAGCACCATGGCCAGTGTATAGGGCTCTTCTCCGCTTGAACAACCAGCGCTCCAAAAGGACAATTTAGTTCTGCCCGTGGCGTTGATGTAGTTGGAGATGCCCTGATTTATTAAGAATTCAAAGTGTATGGGTTCTCTGAAGAAATCAGTTTTATTGGTACTCACAGCATCTATCATATTAGGAACCTCGTCGCGCAGTCCCTCTGCAGAGAAGACATAGGCAACATAATCCTTGAAGTTGCTGCAATTCAGTGTTTTCAACCTTTTTTGCAACCTGCTCTGTACAAGGGCTTTCTTACCTGGAGGTAATTTAATTCCATACTGGCTCATGATGAATGAACTGAGTCTTTTAAATTCCTTATCTTCAAGCGGAAAGGTAACAAAATTGCTGTTCATGGTTCTTAATTGGTAAAAAGATCCATTGTATGCCCGGAATGTCCTTGTAATGCGACTTACTACTCCGGATGCAACAAGATGATAGTGGTTACTCCTCCTCTGTTATCTGACTTATTTCAGCCAGTTCTTCCACGTTCAATACCCTGTCGATGTCAAGAACCATAATGAATTTTTCATTCATTTCAATAAATCCCTCAATGAATTCAGGGTTGTATTTAATGCCAAGATCAGGTACTGACTTGATGCTGGTATATTCAAACTCAACCACGTCAGTAACCTGATCAACAAGTAATCCCATCAATACGTTTTTCTCTTTGCTTATTACATCCACTACCACAACCATTTTATCGGCTATGCCGGCAGACTCCATGTTAAATCGCTTATGCATATTGATAACCGGAACAATAGATCCCCTGAAATTGAGTACGCCAAGAACAAAGTCGGAAGAATTAGGGACTTTGGTCAGACCTTCCAGTTGTAATATTTCCAGTACTTTATACACAGTAATTGCAAAGGTTTCGGTACCGATTTGCAGATTGATATAGCTGTTTTTTTTGTCAATATCTATAGTTGTCATGACAAATAGTTAAGTTAAAAGATTAATTAAAAAGTTTGTGTCAATTATGAATGCCAGTTTACCGTCAATCATGATGCTCCCTCCCGAGAAGAAAGGCTGGTTGATAAAAAGCTCACCCAGGGGTTTTATTACGGCCTGATGTTCTCCAATGATCTCATCAACGGTTATGGCAAATCTGTTGTCGAATTTGTTGATGATGATGACCATGAGTTCGTCATTTTCTGTTGGCGGCAACTTAAATTTCTCATGTAGGGATATAAGGGGAACAGGGCTATTTTTGTATTGAACGTAACGATTATCTTTATTAAACAGGATGTTGTTTTTTTCTTTATAACAATACTCAATATCCATAATAGGGATGAGTATCTGAGTCTCCGCAACGTTTACCATTAAGGTGTCTACAATGGTTAATGTTGTGGGTAATTTCATGGTAATAGAGGTTCCCAGATCCTCTTCTGTAAATATCTCAAGTCCGCCACCTACACTGTTGAGCTCTTTCTTAACAACATTCATGCCTACACCCCGGCCCGAAACAAGGCTCACATTACTGACAGTGGTAAATCCCGGCTCGAGTGTAAGATTGATCAATTCCTGTTTGGTTAATATCTGGTTTTCCTCAATAAGGCCTCTGGTAATTGCACATTCTCTTACGCGCACCAGATCAATGCCCTTGCCGTCATCCTGTACCTGAATGATTACGTTGGCTCCGGAGTAAAACGCAGTAATTTTTAACAGTCCATCAGGTGTTTTTCCTTTTTTGATCCGGTCTTCTTCAAATTCCAATCCATGATCGATGCTGTTGCGGATGATGTGCTGCAGCGGACTTTCGATTGATTTCAGGATGGTCTTATCAATTTCAATATCATGACCTTCTATTATTAAATTAACGCGTTTGCCAAGTTCTTTGGATAAGTCACGAACCTGTCTTTTAAACTTGTTCAACAGGGTTCCAACCGGCACCAACCGGAGATCGAGTGCGTTATTTCTGAATTTTTTCGTTAATTTTTCAAGTCCCTCCGCAATGTTTGATAGTCTGGCATCCCTAAATTGTTCGGCGTAAGCTTCAATAGTAGCAGATGAGGTTACCAGTTCGCTCACCAGGTTCATTAATTCATCGAGCTTTTGTGATGGTACATTAACTGTTGAATGGGTTGAGCTTTGAGAAACGCCTGGGCTGACAGATTTAACTTTTGGTTCAACCTCTGCCGGTTTTTCTTCTGCATCAGTTTTTTCGGATAATTCGTGTTGAGGTTCAGGTAACTGTTCAAAACATTCCTTCACTTGTTGTTCGGGAATGATCTTGTTTTTATATAATTTCTCCAGTTTCTCCTCAAGGAAAGGATCAATCTTCAGATGCTCAGGGGACATTTCAAAGATGCTGAACTCCTCTTTCTCATAAAAGAGAAATATATCTTCCACATCAGATAAGGATAAAGAGGTTCTCAGGTATACCTCCCAGATAGTTGCGCAATTCTTTTCGGCTTTTTGTTTTGCCCAGGATTTTTTCTTCTCGTGCGATATAATATGAGATAGCCCTGTGGCCTTCAATTCATCAATGATTTTATCAGGATCGAGCCCGCGTTCAAAGATACCTTTGTCTGGTGTGAAGAAGATAACATAGAGATGGCTTGAAACCTTAATTCCGGTAGATTCTGATACAGCATCTTCTGCTTCATTCACCTGGGTAATGTTTTTACCTGGATGCCCGGTCGATGATGCTGTCATTTCTTTGATAAGTCCTTTCAATTCCTGACTTTCAGCATCATTTGCAGTGTTGTTCAGCATGGAAAAGATCATGTCTTTTCCCTTTAAAGTAACATCTATGATTTCGCTATCAACTGATCTTTCTCCTTCGCGGATTTCATGATACA
Source organism: uncultured Bacteroidales bacterium (assembly GCA_964438935.1). Classification (GTDB taxonomy): domain Bacteria; phylum Bacteroidota; class Bacteroidia; order Bacteroidales; family UBA10428; genus UBA5072. The sequence goes on along the minus strand of CAYTNC010000046.1, from coordinate 5,329 downwards.
AATTCTCGAACTCATGAGTCAGGTCCTGTATGTTCTTAAAACCAACCATACCAGCTGATCCCTTGAGTGTATGCATCACCCTGAAAATATTATTAACAGTCTCGGTATTTCCGGGGTTGTTTTCAAGTTCAATCAGGTCATCTTCGAGTTGAACAAGCAATTCTTTAACTTCTTCAATGAATCCCTGTATAATTTCGTCCATCATGACAATACTTTTTCTATCAGCTTTTTAAATTCGGAAATTTCAAAGGGCTTCTTAATCCATGCGGTGATTTTGGCTTCTTTGGCCCTGTTTTGCTTTTGGATATTTGTTTCAGTTGATAACATGAAAATAGGAATATACTTGTATTTTTCCTTGCTTCGGATATACTCTACCAAAGCTCCACCATCCATGTTGGGCATATTGTAGTCGGATATAACCAAATCAATACGATCTCCATTGAAAAATTGGGTTGCCTCACGGCCGTCTGCCGCTTCATCAACCTGATAGCCCATGCTCTCCAATGTTTTCTTAATAATTTGTCTGGAAGTATTGAAGTCTTCCACTACAACGACTCTCTTTTTCATTTTTGGCGATTTAAGTGTATGAAATTGTATTGTTATAGTTTTCTAATTATCGGGTTTAGCAAATGAAATGCTATTAATCATACGTTAAAACGGTTCTGTAATTACTGAGTATTATTACTCATTTTCATTTAGGAAAAATGAGTAGGTTGATTGAGATACAGTTTATACCGGAATCCGGAGCAGCCCAATTCGGCTTGAAATTATTTCAGCAAGTTATGCTTAAGCCCAAAATTTATTAAACTGGCTGTGTTTTTTACAGCTGTTTTTGCCTTCAGATTGAAGCGGTGGTTGGTAACCGTTCTGACACTGATGAACAGTTTGTCAGCAATTTCCTGGTTGGAGAATCCTTCGTAAATCAATTGGAGTATTTCAATTTCGCGGCCGGTGAGTTTTACGGAATTTACATGTTTTTCCGGATCATTTCTGAGCTTGCGTGTAAAAAAGCCCATCAATTCCTCGGAATAATAGTTGTGCCCGTTAATTACAGCCTTAAGTGCCGTTTCCAATCCTTTTGTGTCTATATTTTTCAGCAGGTAGCCCTGAACACCTGCCTGCACAAATTGCTGAATGTATTCATCTTCTTCAAGCATGGTAAGGATAACGATTCTGATATTGGGGAATTCTTTTTTTGCCGTAACAACTGTATCGTATCCACCCATCACCGGCATCATAATGTCCATGAGAACAATGTCTGCTGGTGTTATGCGTTGTTTCTCGAGAAACTCTTTCCCATCGCAGGCCTCAAAAGCAAACTCTACAAATTTAAAACGCTTGATGGCAAGGCAAAGTCCGTTTCTGTAAAAACTGTGATCTTCAACTATTGCTATTTTGGGCAAACTATCCATGCTGGTTATGATTTGGTACTAATAGGAAATAGGATGTTATATTCAATACCCCGGTTTTTTCTTCTGAAAAACTTATAGGAACCCTGGTATAATTCAATCCTGTTGATAGTTGATTTTAATCCGATTCCCTGGGATTGGGTTAATTTTTCACCAAGGTCGAAACCTTTGCCATCATCAGCATATTTTAACCTGATAATTTTGGATCCGTAATGCAGGGATATACTTATGTTTTTGCCATCCGAATGTTTGATACTGTTGTTAACCAGTTCAAGGATGATCCGGTAAAGTGTAATGATGAATGAGGGTTCAATATTTAATTCCTTGCCTGAGGTAATGAACTCTATATGAATCTGGCCGGTTTGGGTAATTTTCTGGATCAGTTTTCTGAGTGATACAGTCAACCCTTCATCAATCATGTTTTGAGGAGTAAGATTACTGGCAATCATCTTTACCTTATCCACGGCATCATTAATCATTTCCTCCATGTAGTCATACAGCAGTAATTTGTTGTCGGGGTTGTCTGTATCAGACTGAAGTTCATTCATGTATAACTTCAATGCCGATAAAAAGGGTCCCAGCTCATCATGCAAATCACGTGCGAAACGCTGGCGCTCTTTCTCCTCAGTTTGCACAATGGTGTGGAGCAATTTATTTTCATTTTCCTTTTTTACTGTGATATCACGGATTAACGAAAGTATGGCCGGGTTCTTTCTATAAGTTGTTTTTTTGCTGTAAATTTCAACATAGGCCGATTTGTTGTTTTTATTCAGTTTGTATTGACAGGGTGGCATCAGGGTGCCTTTTTTTAGTTTTTCCAGTCTGGCTTTCAGTGTTTCCCTGTAGGTGGCGTCTATGTTTTCAAACAGGTTGAACCGTGAATCGGAGATTGAAGCAAAGAAGTTGATAATGAAATGTTTTCTGTTTGCACTCAGGATGTTCCCCTGGTAATCCATAATTACCAAAACCTCATCAAGATATTTTTCATTATTGAAGAGGCTTAAAAGCGATTTATCAATTTCATATTTTAAAGGTTTTTTTAATAACACAAAACTAAGCAGCCATGCAGGTGTCTCATGAACAACTTTTATGAAGTTGATAAACAACTGAGCGGTGATAAAAGAGCCATCCTTTCTCACCAAATTGAAAACTCCTCCTGTTTTTGTTCTTTTTGAACAGGCTCTTTTGAGAAGATTAATGATCTTTTGATGATCCTGCTCATTAAAAATCCTGAAGGTATCGGCTGATTTATATGGAACATCGTCAACTGAAGTATATTTCAATGCTTTTAGCAGGGCTTTATTCATCAGAGATGATTTCCCATTTATATCCAACAACAGCAAACAGGGTTCTTTGATGCAATCAATAAATTCCTGATAATCAGCTATATCATGCGCTAATGGCAACTCACTGATAACAGTTTTGCCATCCTGGGTGGTTGATTGGTTGGTATTGCTATTATCCCACATAGGAATACGAGAACAGACCTACTAAAGATAATTAAAAATAGTGATTGCAACCAAAAATAGGCAATTATTACTTGATTCTTTGTCTTTCTATCAAAGTGCTGGTTATAATTTCAGAAGAAGTGTCAAAAATTATTCTGCGTCCGGCATTGCCTCCCGTTTCTTTATAAATGACAGGAATATCAAATATTTTAAGCGTTTTCAAAGCAGATTCAATGTTTTTTTCGCCGATTCTGAATCCATGTTCACTATTAATGAACATTGAGCTGCCTCCATAAATCTGAGCGCTGATATTTTTCTTAATAGCACCTGTCCGAATCATTTTAAGGATCATGTCTTCAATTGAAGAATCCCCGTAGCGTGCCCTGTTTGAGTCGTTATGATTATTCCAAGGCAGAACAAAATGATTCATGCCTGCAATTTGTTCCACGGGAGAATACAAACAGGTCGAAACACATGATCCGAGAATTGTACTGATTTTCATTGCCTGTGAAGTAACAATAGTTTCACCAGGCAACAAATACCGAATTTCATTTCCTATATAATGCGACATGGACGGTGACAATTGGCAGTAACATCAATAAAAGAAATCTGCTTTCTGACAAATGATGAGCCAAGCTGAGCCCGGGCAAAAAAAACACGGCAGCAAATCAAGGATATCAATCCGCAAGGTTGCGGATTGATGGTCCTTGTGTAATAGAAAAGAGCGGAATTTCGGTATTTCTAATCAGAATGCTCTTAAACGCTTTGGTACGTTCTGATGTTCCAATTATTTTTTGAATTTTTCGAAATTCTTGTCTATTTCGGAAGGCTTGTTTGAAAACATCTTGTTAATTGATGTTTTAACTGTTTTGTTTCCTGTTTTAGCCTGTTCTGATATGTTTTTATTTGACGTTGTTGCTGCCTTTTTTTGGACAGCCGGCTTTACAGGATGTGCAACAGTTGTCTGTTTTTGTCCAGTTGTCTTAAAAAAAGCAACTACCTTTTTCAGCTTTATCGCCTGTGAAGATAACTCTTCAGCACTTCCTGACATTTCCTCAGATGATGAAGCGTTCTGCTGTGTTACCTCATTAAGCTGCTGGATGGCGCTGTTAATCTGATCAGCACCTGTCCTTTGCTCAATGCTGGCTGCGGCAATTTCCTGAACCAGTTGTGATGTTTTCTTAATTTCCGGTACAAGTACATCCAGTGAATTGCGTGTTAATTCCGAAATTTTCAAGCTCTCCTTTGAGATACTCTCAATTTCGTCAGCCGCGAGTTTGCTTCGTTCCGCAAGTTTTCTTACTTCGGCAGCAACTACAGCAAAACCCCTGCCGTGTTCACCTGCACGGGCAGCTTCAACAGCTGCGTTCAGCGCCAACAGGTTTGTCTGGAATGCAATATCATTGATGATGGTAATTTTCTCCGCAATGGTCTTGATGGATTCAAGACTCTTGCGCCCTACATTGTTCATTTCTACCATACTTTCCGAGGCTTTTTTAGATATCTGCTCGGTTTGTTGCGCATTCTCGGTGTTTTGCTGAATGTTGCTCACCATTTGTTCCATTGAAGTGGAAATCTCTTCGGTTGAAGCTGCCTGCCCTGATGCTCCATGAGACAATTGCTGTGAAACATTGCTCATCTGAACACTGGCACTTTCAATATTGTCTGAGCTATCCTTAATGTTCTCAACCACTTCCGTGAGCTTACTGAGCAACTGACGCAATGAACGGTACAAAACTCCTATTTCATCCTGCCTTGCCGAGTATAGCTCATTGGTTTCAACATTTAGTTCACCTTCGGACAACTTATTCAGGCTTCGGGTGAAATCCTGAAGAGGCACAACCGTAGAGAGGCTGATTTTATAAGACAGATAAGCAACAAGCATCAGCATGATCAGCATACCAAACATCATAACCCGGTTGGTGATCTTGTTATTGCGCTGGGTTAACCTGAATATTTCGGTTATCCTGGCTTTACTGTCCTGATCTATCTGATTCAGAAGCCCTGTAATTTCCTTGTACGCTGAAATCATCAGTTGAATCTGGTTGGTTGTTGCTTCTGAATAATCTCCCGCAATCATGCTTTCACTTGTGGAATAGGCAATGCTGTAATAATTGCCGAATTTCTCAGCAAGCTTTCTGAAAGCAGTATCATTCTTAATAGCCTCATTATTCTGGCTGGTTTTAAGAAGACTGTCGAATTTGCTTTTCATAATCCGGGTAGCGGCCAGCTTTTCAAGGTCAACCGCCGCTACAGCATCCTGAAAACCACGTTGAAGATCCTTCATATTCCCGTCCAGCTGATTGCTGATTTCAATATAAGGAATGTACCAGAATTCAATATTGTTCAGCTGCTTGTTGTTCTTGTTGGTCATCTGGTTAAACAATCCCAGGATACCAATCAATAGAATCATAAACAAAAAGGGCAGCAACAATATCTTATTTCTGAATTTCAGATTCTGAATCATATACT
>CAYTNC010000045.1:0-16914 GCA_964438935.1 uncultured Bacteroidales bacterium | reverse complement strand
GGATAATTACCCGGGCTGCCTTTTTCTTTCCATCGGGCATGATTACCGGATAGCGAAAATGAACGTTCTCTTTTATATGCAGATCCTCTGGTTGCTCCGTAGTTGTTTCAGGCACAACGGCTGAGGAATGAAAGTCCTGATTGACGATCCTTAATTCACTTTCAGGTATCTTTATTTCATCCTCATACAGATTAAATAATCCCTTAAGCTGCTGATAGTTTTCTATGAAATTCATGGGTGTCCGTTTGTTCAACAAAGTAACAGCACCCGGACCTCTTTGAGAAAAATATGGTTTTCAGTTGGTAAGCAGGGGATTAAAAATCCATCGGAGGGGTAAAAGCTTTCATTGTGGGGTGAAAAATTGCTATTTAAACAGAATAAATTTCACCCCAGTGTAAAATTACCTACCTTTAAAGCCAATTACATGCATTGTATAGATGCTTCCCTGGGAAAAGAAAATACCTGATTATCTGACTGATAAAAAGAATGTCGTTAGCTTCATTCTGTTCACGGCAGCCTTTGCTTTGGTCTTTATCAATATTTATGCGCCCTTTGGAGTTGACAAATGGCTCAACGTAAGCGATGTGGAATTTTTCTTTTACTCCAGCATTGTCATCCTGATTGGCATGCTGGTGATTGTGATCAGCCGCATCCTCATGTATGTGTTCACCCGGCAAAAATCAATCACCTATGCCGCCTATGCATTGTGGATCGTGGCAGAAATTGTTATGCTGGCTCTGGTTTATACCGTAATCCAATGGTATTTTCTGCATGTGGGCAATGACTTTCTCGTAATCCTCAAAAACTCAGTGCGCACCACTGCATACATCATCCTGCTTCCGTATGTGATTTCGTGGCTTTATCTGTCTTTTAAGGACAAGTACCTGACGCTGGAAAAAATGGAAAATAACCGGCAGCTTGATGAAAACGGCATCACAGGTAAAAAAGTTGCTTCCCAGCTTTTGATGATTCCGTTTCATGACGAGAAAGGTGTACTGAAGTTTTCAATTAAAAAGGATGACCTGCTGTATATTGAGGCGGCAGATAATTACATTGTTATTTTTTACCTCGATCACATGAAGCTCTCAAAATACATGATCCGGAATACACTCAAGAGCATTGAGTTGACTTTGCCTGAAGCCGGACTGGTGCGATGTCACCGGTCGTACATGGTTAACATGGACAATGTGAAATTTATCCGGAAAGAAAAAGAGGGGTTGATCATCGGTTTCAACGCTCCTTCAGATATTATGGTTCCCATTTCAAAAACCTACCTCGATGTTTTTGTTAAACGACTTTCACGCTATACCAGCATGGGGGAAAACTGATTGAAAACCCGTAATAAAACAACCTGACAGGTAAATGTATTTTGCCATAACAAACAACAGTTACATCTATATAACTGAAATATTACGGATGAGGTAAATAGTTTTAGTTAACTATATTCTTTTATTCTTATATATTTTTGCTGACTTGAAACCACGCAAATATCTATAATGGGATCTGTAATTGACTACAAACTAAGATGATTTGTTGATGGTTTATACCAATTGCCCGGAGGGCATAGGGTATTGTAGAATACCAAATATGATATTGCGCTAATACCGCGGAGCGGTTATGGTCTAGGCAAGCAATATATTTCATCTTTTATATACCATAACCGCTCCGCGGTAAAAGAAATGTATTTGATATAAATTTCTTCAATACTAAAACCGCTCCGCGGTAAAAGAAAAAATATTTAGATTGCAGGTCCATTTAAATAAAAAAAGACAATGAGCAACAATACTATATTTTAGTACCAATGAACTACAAAAACTATAAATAAATTAGCGGCTCACTTGTATAACTGAAAGCACAAATATCTAACCAACAATAGTAAAATGAAAAAAATGCATTTTGACACCTTGCAGATACATGCCGGTCAGCAACCTGATCCGGTTACCCATTCCATAGCCGTACCCATTTACCAGACAACCTCATATGTGTTTGATGATTCCGATCATGCAGCCCGGCTGTTCGGACTTAAAGAACCGGGTAATATCTATACCCGGATCATGAACCCCACAACCGATGTGTTTGAGAAACGAATGGCTGCCCTCGAAGGTGGTGTGGCTGCCCTGGCCACATCTTCGGGTCATGCTGCCCAGTTCATTGCCCTTACCAATATTTTACAGGCCGGAGATAACATTGTTTCCACCTCTTACCTATATGGCGGCACCTACAATCAGTTCAAGGTACAGCTGGCCCGGCTCGGATTCCAGGTTCGTTTTGTGGAAGGCGATGACCCGGCCGATTATGAGAAAAAAATTGACGATCGAACCCGTGCAATTTATGTGGAAACCATTGGCAACCCGCGCTTTAACATTCCTGATTTTGATGCATTGGCCGCAATAGCCCAAAGGCATGGTATACCTTTGATTGTAGACAATACCTTTGGCGCCGGTGGTTACCTGTTCCGGCCCATTGAACATGGCGCCAGCATAGTGGTGGAATCGGCTACCAAGTGGATCGGCGGGCATGGTACCAGTTTGGGCGGTATCATTGTTGACGGTGGTAACTTCAACTGGGCCAACGGAAAGTTTCCCATGTTTACCGAACCTTCCGAAGGATACCATGGTTTGAAGTTCTGGGAAGCGTTTGGCCCCTCGGGTGAAAGACCCAACCTGACTTTCATTACCAGGGCAAGGGTAGAGGGGTTACGCGATTTTGGTTCCACACTGAGTCCGTTCAATTCCTTTTTGCTGCTTCAGGGTTTGGAAACACTCTCGTTGAGGGTTCAACGGATTGTGGATAATGCATTGGAACTGGCCCTTTGGCTGAAGAGTCACCCCAAGGTTGAGCGGGTTGATTACCCCGGACTTCCTGACAATCCCTATCACGCTCCTGCAAAGAAATACCTGAAACATGGTTTTGGTGGTGTGATGGCATTTACTGTAAAGGGAGGAAAGACTGCAGGCGACCGTTTGGTGAACAATGTGAAACTGATCAGCCACCTGGCCAATGTGGGTGATGCCCGGTCGCTCATCATCCATCCGGCTTCCACCACACATGAGCAACTCAGTGAGGCAGAACAAAAGAGTTCAGGCGTGGTGCCCGGTTCGCTGAGGTTTTCGGTGGGACTGGAACATGTAGATGATATTAAGAACGATCTGGAAATGGCTTTGAGTAAAGTTTAAGACACCTGCAATCGGGCATATAATATGGGTATTAACCATTCGGAAAACATCAAACCCTTTATTCTTATTGCTGATAACCAATATCTTGTGACGGAAGGTTTACAATCAGCTTTGGGCAATAGTCATATGCTGATGGGCAGCGTACAATCGAAAGCTGAATTGTACCGGGCCATCCGTAATCAGGTTCCTGATATTCTTTTTATAGATTATGGCGCACTTGATTTTGAAGGATATGGCGATTTGAAAAGCCTGAGATCAGACTTTCCGGGAATGCAGGTAGTAATTACCGCCAATAGCATAACACCTCCAGAGTTCAACGAATACGCCGCATGCGGCATTAAACATATCCTGCTGAAGAGTGCCGGCAGGGATGAACTGGAGGAGTGCCTAACTGCTGTTATACGGAATAAGAAGTACTATTCAGAGCTCGTTCTGGACATGATGCTTGATTCCGGAAAAGAAAACAAAACCAGGGTTGATTACGTGCAACTGACTACCTCGGAGAAGGAAATTGTTGCTTTGGTGGCAGGCGGACATACAACCAAAGAAATTGCACAAAAACGGTCGGTCAGTCACCACACCATCATGACGCACCGCAAGAATATTTTTCGCAAACTTGGTGTGAACAATGTCTCGGAACTGGTTATGTATGCTATCAAGACAGGTATTATTGATACCATTGATTACCAAATCTGATGCTGTAGCATACCCTGTTTATGGTATGTGAAATACCCGATAAGAGGTATTTCACGTAGCTTCAATAACATACACCTTTGTGTCATTCATTTTAAACTTTAAAATAATGGCACAAATTGCAAAACACCTGACAGATCTTATTGGCAACACTCCGTTGCTTGAGCTTTCCAATTTCAACAGGACTCACAATGCAGGAGGAACCGTAATTGCCAAACTCGAATACTTCAATCCTGCCGGCAGTGTCAAGGACCGCATTGGACTTGCCATGATTGAGGACGCAGAAAAAAAAGGATTGCTTAAGCCGGGAACACTGATCATTGAGCCCACCAGCGGCAATACCGGAATTGCACTGGCATTTGTTGCTGCATCAAAAGGTTACCGGCTGGTTCTCACCATGCCGGAAACATTCAGTATTGAGCGCAGAAACCTGCTGAAAGCATTGGGTGCACAACTTGTTCTGACTCCCGGACCCGAGGGAATGGGAGGGGCCATCCGAAAAGCAGAGGAATTGCATGCAGTAACCCCCAATTCATTCATTCCCCAACAGTTTAAAAATCCTGCCAACCCGCAGATTCACCGCAAAACTACTGCAGAAGAAATTTGGCGCGACACGGGTGGAGATATAGATGCCTTTGTTGCAGGTGTTGGAACCGGCGGAACCATAACCGGTGTGGGAGAATTTCTGAAAAAGAAAAATCCGAAAGTGAAAATTATTGCCGTAGAACCTGCAGATTCTCCTGTTCTATCGGGAGGTCAGAAAGGACCACACAAGATTCAGGGTATCGGTGCCGGATTCATTCCGGATGTACTCAACCGCGCGGTAATTGATGAAATCATCACCGTAAAGAATGATGATGCTTTTGAAATTAGCCGGTCCCTCGCACGGCAGGAAGGCTTACTGGTTGGTATATCCTCGGGAGCTGCTGCATGGGCAGCACTACAGGTTGCAAAACGTCCGGAATTCAGCGGAAAAAGAATTGTAGTGGTGCTGCCTGATACCGGCGAGCGCTATTTGTCAACTTCTCTATATAATTTTGAAAGTGAGGTATCACAAGTCCAGGTTGCAGTTTCATAATCCTTTAAAACAATTTATTATGTCAGATCATTACAAATTCGAAACACTTCAGCTGCACGCAGGCCAGGAAGCAGACCCTTCAACCGGTTCCAGGGCGGTGCCCATTTACCAGACTTCCTCCTATGTATTTAAAGATTCTGCTCATGCAGCCAATCTTTTTGGTCTCAAAGAATTCGGTAACATCTATACCCGGATCATGAACCCCACCACCGATGTTTTTGAAAAGCGAATTGCGGCCCTCGAGGGAGGAGTTGCGGCAGTGGCAACGGCATCGGGACAGGCAGCACAGTTTCTGGCCTTAACCAACATCCTGGGTGCCGGAGATAATTTTGTGTCCACCTCCTATGTATATGGAGGTACATACAACCAGTTTAAGGTGCAGTTTAAACGACTGGGTATCCAGGTAAAGTTTGTTGATGGCGATGATCCTGCAGCATTTGAAAAACTGATTGATTCAAAGACAAAAGCTATATATCTTGAAACCATAGGGAATCCCCGGTTCAACATACCTGATTTTGATGCCATTGCGGCTCTGGCTGCTAAACACGGAATCCCGCTCATAGTTGACAATACCTTTGGCGCTGCCGGATACTTGTTCCGCCCTATTGCGCATGGTGCCAATATAGTAGTGGAGTCAGCCACCAAGTGGATTGGCGGACATGGAACCAGTATCGGTGGTGTGGTGGTTGATGCGGGCAATTTCAACTGGGCAAACGGCAAGTTTCCACAGTTTACGGAACCATCGGAAGGCTATCACGGATTGAAATTCTGGGATGTTTTTGGAACTCCCGGACCTTTCGGGAATATAGCCTTTGCCATACGAGCACGCGTTGAGGGTTTGCGTGATTACGGCGCTTCATTAAGTCCGTTTAATGCATTCCTGTTGCTTCAGGGAATCGAAACGCTATCACTCAGGGTACAGCGTCATGCCGAAAACGCTTTGGCTCTAGCTCAATGGCTGGAAACCCATCCTAAAGTATCCCAGGTGGATTACCCTGGATTAAAGAGCAGCCCTTATCATGAACTGGCCAAAAAATACCTGAAGAACGGTTTTGGAGGCGTGCTTTCCTTTACCGTAAAAGGAGGAAAGGAAGCGGCCGACAAACTGGTGGATCAGGTGAAACTGATCAGCCACCTGGCCAATGTGGGTGATGCCAAAACACTGATTATACATCCTTCATCAACTACACACCAACAGCTTAGTGATGAAGAACAAAAGAAATCAGGCGTCATTCCCGGTCAGTTAAGGCTCTCCGCAGGGATTGAACATATAGACGACATCAGAACCGATTTGCAACAGGCTTTTCAAAACTTGTAACAATCGTTGCGGGGTCCATGGGTGCCTTTACACAGCAGAATCATTGATCAGGATTTCCAAGGTAGCCTTGTTCAATATATGTTGTGTGGCATCATGGACCTCACTGATTACTTTTCTGATCTGGCAGGTGTTTTCATCTTTACAGAATTCACAAGGCTGGTATGATTTTTCACATACGCAATACAACAAGGACAGAGTTCCTTCAAAGTGACCGATAATTTCGGATAAGCTTACCTCTGCTGGCTTCTTCAGTAAATAATACCCGCCTTCTTTACCAAGCTTACTACCCAGGATACCTTTCTTCCGGAGTTCCAGCAATATGCCTTCAAGAAACCGCTGCGGAATTTTTTCCTTCTCAGCGATATCCCTGATTTGTATCGGACCATTGCCGAATTCCCGGGCCAGCCGGGTAAGCGCAACTATGGCATACCTTGTTTTCTTTGAAAGAATCACGGTAATATATTTTGATTACAAATATAAGTATTTATACCTATTCGAAATTCGCTGAAATACCCTCTTGAAGTATGGACAACGGTTCTACATTTGTACAGTAAGTCTGTAGACATTATATATTAATTTGCATCCCAAACGTAAACCTATGAAAATCAAATTATTGTTTTTACTATTTGCATTGATTACAACTCATGGCTTTTCCCAATCTACAAATGATGTATTGAACCTGCTTATTGCAAACAATGCCATTACACAGCAGCAGGCTGATTCTGTCAGAGCTGAAGCTGCCATCAAACAACAGGAAGCCGATGCTGCCAAAAAATCTTTCCCTGCTTCAGCTGCCCGTTCAATTCAGTTTGCCGGATATACGCAGGTGAGGTACCAGGTATTTGATGAAAAAACTAAAAAGGATGGTTTTGATATCCGCAGGGCCAGGTTTGACATGAAAGGAAATTTCACACCTTATTTTGCATACCGGTTGCAGGCTGATTTTGCAGGTAGCCCAAAACTTCTGGATGCATACGCCGAAATTAAACTTAATGATTATTTCAATATCACAGTTGGCCAGTTCAGGATACCGTTTTCACTGGAGAACCTGACATCAATGAATAAATTCGAATGTATTGATTTTTCTCAGAATGTTGATGCTTTGACTGCTCGTGGCAAAGACGTGATTGGAAACCATAATGGTCGCGACATTGGAATACAGGTGGGTGGAGCCCTTATTAAGAGTGGATCCAAAACCCTTGCTGAATACAGGTTTGGGGTGTTTAATGGAACCGGCATTAATATAGCTGATACTGCCAATGAAGCAAAGGATATTGTGGGCCGCCTGATCATCAACCCGATTAAGGGATTGTCACTTGGAGCTTCTTATTACAATGGCTGGGGGAAGGCAATAAAGCCCGCTTCCGAATTTGTTGGCAGGAGCCAGGCCCGTAACCGGTTTGGTGTTGAAGCAAGCTATACTTTAGCCGGACTCTCTCTCAAAAGTGAGTATATAAAAGGCAAAGACGGTAAAACCGATAAAGCAGGCTGGTATTTGCTGGCAGGCTATTACATCATACCTCAGAAGTTACAGGTGGTATGTAAATACGACACCTATGATCCAAATACAGACACAAATAACAACATAACCACGAACTATGTCGCTGGTGTTAATTACAATTTCAATTCCTGGTCGCGTTTGCAGGCATTCTATACCTTGCGTGAAGAGCAGGGAACTTCTGTAGATAACAATTATTTATCATTTCAATATCAAATTGGATTCTGACACTATATACTTTAAAAATGAAAAAGACTTCACTCGTATTAATAGCTCTTAGCATTGCCTTTAGCAATACATTCTTTTATCAGGTTTCAGCGCAGGAAAAACTGTCGGGACAATTAAGCATCTCCGGCGCATGGGCGCTTTATCCTATGGTTATTAAATGGTCTGAGGAATTCAGAAAAATTCATCCCGGCGTTCGCATTGATGTTTCTGCCGGTGGTGCAGGTAAAGGCCTGGCCGACGCCCTGAATGGAATGGTGGAGATAGGAATGGTTTCACGCGAGATTTATCCCGAAGAGCTGAAAAAAGGTGCTTTCCCCATTGCCGTTACTAAGGATGCCGTTGTAGCTGTTGTAAGTGCACAAAATCCCATTCTCAGCGATATTCTGGCAAAAGGTTTAAAAAAGGAAGCAGGCAATAATATATGGATTACCGGAAAGGTTAAAACATGGTCACAGGCTTTTGCTGTAAAATCAGCTGCTCCCATTCATATATATACCCGCTCGGATGCATGCGGGGCTGCCGAAATGTGGGCAAAATTCTTCGGTAAAAAGCAGGAAGATTTGTTGGGTGTAGGAGTATTTGGTGACCCTGGATTAGCGCAGGCTGTAAAGAAAGATCCATTGGGTATTGGGTTCAATAACATTGGTTATGTTTATGATGCCGCCACAAAGCAACAGGTAAAAGGACTGCGTGTAGTTCCAATAGATTTGAATAACAACGGTAAGATCGATCCGGATGAAAACTTCTATAATTCAATGAATGATATTATCGCTGCAATTGGTGCTGGTAAATATCCTTCCCCTCCGGCCAGGGAATTATACTTTGTAACCAAGGGCAATCCCAAAAATAATAAGGTGCTCACGGAATTCATAAAGTGGGTGCTTACCAGCGGCCAGAAGTATGTTCATGAGGCCGGTTATATCGCCTTGCCAAAAGAAAAGATTGATGCTGAAAGAAAGAAAATTGAATAAGCGCCTATGCAATATTTAAGAGCGATTAAGGAAAAATCTGCCCGGCATTTCATGCTGGGCATTGCCATTTTTGCCCTGTTGCTTCTCGCCGTCATCGGTATTGGCCTGTTTTTAAAAGCATTACCGATAATTCAAGAGAAAAACATATGGGTTTTACTTTCTTCGGCTAATTGGAGACCTTTTAAGGGTGAATATGGCTTTCTGCCTTATATATTAAGTACTGTTTATGTGTCGTTATTGGCCATCGCCATTGCGTTGCCGCTTTCGCTGCTCACCAGTATCTACCTGACTACTTATGCATCAAAAGATATACGAAAATTCTTTCAGCCTTTTATAGATGTATTATCGGGTATGCCCTCAGTAATCTATGGGGTATGGGGCACTCTTACCATAGTGCCGCTTATTGCCAACAAAATTGCACCCCATTTTGTAGACTACTCCTCCGGATATACTGTACTGGCAGGTGGTGTGGTACTTGCCGTGATGATACTTCCTTTGCTGATTAGTGTACTGGTTGAAGTTTTCAGTTCCATTCCGGCAGAAATGACCGATGCGTCCCTTCAATTGGGGGCCACCAAATGGCAAACAGTAAAAAAGGTTGTGTTGCGCAAATCATTTCCGGGAATTATTGCCGCCCTGGTTCTTTCTGTATCGCGTGCCTTTGGTGAAACTATTGCCGTGTTAATGGTGTGCGGGAATATGTCATTGATTCCACACAGCCTGTTTGATGCCTGTTATCCCTTGCCTGCACTTATTGCAAATAATTACGGGGAAATGCTTTCCATGCCCAGTTATGAATCAGCGCTCATGCTGGCTGCTTTTCTGCTATTTATTATCATCGTCATGTTCAATGCAATTTCACGGGTGACTTTGGTGCAAATTGAAAAAAGATATCATTTATAATATAATTCCCATTCAGGATGAGAAGAACTTTAAAAAAATATGAAGAAGGCTTTTTTAAAATGCTGATGATTGCTTCTGCACTTGTAATCATGGGTGTTTTGCTTTATATTATCGGGACCATCATATTAAAAGGACTGCCCTCGCTTACATGGGATATGATCACAAAACTCCCCGGCGGTGGATTCTACCTGGGAAAGGAAGGCGGGGTGCTGAATGCCATAGTGGGATCTCTTTATATTACTGCAGGAGCTCTGCTGTTAAGCATTTTCCTGAGTATTCCTGTAGTAATGTATATCAATTTTTACCTGCCCAAAGGTTCATTATTTGCCAATATTATCCGCTTTTCCTTTGATATTTTATTTGGTGTGCCGTCCATTGTATATGGCGCGTTTGGTTTTGCACTGATGATCTATTTGGGAATCAGGGCTTCACTTCTTGGCGGAATTATTACTGTGGCTTTGCTGATTATGCCCATTATGATGCGGTCTTTGGATGAAGTTACCAGGCTACTTTCGAGAGATCTTCCCGATGCCTTGCTTTCGCTTGGTGCCACCAAATATGAAATGACCAAGGTAATCTTACGGCAACTGATGCCGGGGATTGTTACTGCCGTACTTCTTGCTGTTGGCCGTGGTATTGGTGATGCGGCAACAGTGCTTTTCACCGCCGGATATACCGATAATATCCCTAACGCACTGAGCCAGCCTGCAGCCACACTTCCCCTGGCAATCTTTTTTCAGTTGGGAAGTCCCGTGGCCGAGGTGCAAAACAGGGCCTATGCCTCGGCAGTTATTCTTACTGTGATCATTCTTTTATTGAGCTTTGCTGCCCGGTATTTCAGTTCGAAATTCTCAAAAAATAAAATTTAGTTATGAAAGATTTATATATAGAAACCATGCAGGAAAAAATACTGGCGGGCCGTTTTGAAAACAATGTTGTTCATCCTGTGCTTTCGCAACCATCAATTAAGGTTCAGAATTTAAATGTGTATATTCAGGATCAGCATATTTTAAAAGACGTTAGCCTGAACATACCGGAGAAAAAAATAACCTGTATCATCGGACCTTCGGGTTGCGGTAAGTCAACTTTTTTAAAGGCACTCAACCGGATGCATGATGAAACACCCGAAGTTAAAATTAAGGGAAGTATACTCGTAGACGGTGAGGATATATATGGTCCGAGAGTGAATGTTATTGACACCCGTAAAAAAATGGGATTGCTGGCTCAACGCCCTTGTCCGCTTCCTATGTCGATTTTCGACAATGTAGCTTATGGTCCGCGGATCCACGGGTTAAAAAAGCGAAAAGCTCTCAATCAAACGGTAATACAGTATTTACAATATGTGGGATTATGGGACGAAGTAAGGGGAAGGATCCGCACCCCTGCAACCCGGCTTTCCATTGGACAGCAGCAAAGACTTTGCCTGGCAAGAGGACTGGCAGTTGAACCCGAGTTTATTTTGGGTGATGAGGCCACATCTGCCCTCGATCCTTTATCTACCAAAAAGATAGAAGAATTGTTTATTAAACTCAGGGAAAAATATACCCTTATTTTGGTGACCCATACTCTTCGCCAGGCGCGACGCATTGCCGATTATGTTGTTTTCATGTACCTCGGAAAAATTGTGGAAGCCGGCCCTACCGACGAGTTTTTCAACAACCCCAGAAAACAGCTGACCAGGGATTACATATCAGGAAGTTTTAGTTAACCGGAAATTTTATTTACACACCAATAAACTAAGGAGCAGATAAAATCTATATGGAATTAACGGAATTAAAAGAAAAGCTTAAGGGGACCTCAATCACCGACCAGCTCAGGACACTTGCCTCCCTGTACCCGGAGCAGGCAATTTTTACCACCAGTTTCGGAAAAGAAGATCAGGTTATCACCCACCTTATTTTTGAAAATAACATTCCTGTGGAAGTAGCCACCATCGATACCGGCAGATTGTTTCATGAAACCTATAAGGTGTTTTCCCAGACCTTTGAAAAGTATGGCAAAAAGATTAACGTCTTTTACCCTGATGCTGATTCAGTGGAGAAAATGATGACAGATAAAGGGCCTTTTAGCTTTTACAATTCAAAAGAGAACAGGCTGGAATGCTGCCGGCTCAGGAAAATTGTTCCTTTAAACAGGGCACTGAAGGATAAGGCCGTATGGATATCGGGGATTCGCGCAGAGCAGTCAGAAGTACGCAGTCAGATGGATTGGATTGAATACAGCAACGACAAACATCTTGTAAAGTTCTATCCCTTGTTTGAATGGTCATCTGAAGAAGTTGACAACTACATCAAAGAACATAATATCCCTTATAATGTTTTACATGATAAAGGATATATAAGTATTGGTTGTGAACCCTGCACAAGACCTGTAAAAAAAGGAGAAGACAGCCGTTCCGGCAGGTGGTGGTGGGAGACAGACAGCAAAAAAGAGTGTGGAATTCATATTAAATAATTTGAACTTACTATAGAAATATGAAGGGCGTTTTAAATATTAATGATGCGCATCTGAAGGAACTTGAAGACGAAGCAATTTTTGTAATGAGGGAAGTTGCAGCCTCGTTTGAAAAGAAAGTTATCTTGTTTTCCGGAGGAAAAGACTCGATTGTACTGGTTCACCTGGCAAAAAAAGCATTCTGGCCGGCCAGGATGCCTTTCAGTTTGATGCACATTGACACCGGCCACAATTTTGAAGAAACACTGGTTTTCAGGGATGATCTGGCCAGCGAACTTGGGGTTGAGCTTATTGTCAGAAAAGTACAGGATTCCATTAATCAGGGAAAAGTTACCGAGGAAACCGGTATCAATGCCAGCAGGAACAAGGCTCAATCGGTAACGTTGCTGGATGCCATTGAGGAGTTGAAAATAGATGTGGCTATTGGTGGCGGACGCCGAGACGAGGAAAAGGCCAGGGCCAAGGAACGCTTTTTCTCTCATCGCAATGAATTCGGCCAATGGGATCCAAAAAACCAGCGGCCCGAACTATGGAACATATTTAACGGACATAAGAAATTTGGTGAGCATTTCAGGGTGTTTCCGATCAGCAACTGGACTGAACTTGACGTTTGGCAGTATATTCTGACTGAAAACATCAAACTCCCTTCGCTGTATTATACCCATCGCAGAAAAATCTTCCGGCGAAACGATATCTACCTGGCATGGGCACCTTTTATGCAACTCAAGCCCACCGAAGAAGTCATTGAAACGGACGTTCGGTGCAGAACAATCGGTGACATTACCTGTACGGGGGTCACTTTGTCAAAGGCCGAAACCCTCGAAGAGATCATATCAGAGATTGCAGCCACAAGGGTTACAGAGCGGGGAGGCAGGTACGATGACAAGAGATCGGAAGCAGCCATGGAGGATCGCAAGAAAGAAGGCTATTTTTAGAATCATTTGTTTTTTAACTTGTAAGAAATAGTTAATCATGCTAATTAAGAGTTGAAAAGTATGGATGCGCGTATCACAAAACCCCTGTTAAGGGGTTCAATACGAATAGCGCCGGGTGAAACCCGGTGTGATGAACAATTTCATTTATCGCCAACCACGGAGTGGTTGAATTTGCATATAACAAATTTACATTCAACCACTCCGTGGTTGTCTTGTCCGACGCTATTAATTTCACCGGGTTTCACCCGGCGCTAATCAAATTAAACCACTCCGTGGTTTATAGCAAAATATTAATATGAAAAGATTGCTTAATAATTCAACTATTGATTCGCATTAATCAGAAGCCACTCATGAATACAAACGAGAAAAAGACAGTTAAAAGCCTGCTCCGGTTTACCACGGCAGGCAGCGTTGATGACGGTAAAAGCACACTGATCGGAAGGCTCTTATACGACAGCAAATCTATTTTTGAGGATCAGCTGGACCATATAGTTCAATCAAGCAAACGTCTTGGTAAGGAGGATGTAGATCTTTCCCTGCTCACTGACGGGTTACGAGATGAAAGAGAACAGGGTATCACCATTGATGTTGCATATCGGTATTTTGCTACACCCAAAAGAAAATTCATCATTGCAGATACGCCGGGTCATATTCAGTATACGCGAAATATGGTAACCGGGGCAAGTACAGCAGATCTTGCTGTTATATTAATTGACGCAAGAAAAGGTATCCTGGAGCAAACCATCAGGCATTCTTTCATTGCAACTCTTTTAGATATCCGGCACATCGTTTTCTGCGTTAATAAAATGGATTTAATTGACTATTCAGAAACCGGTTTTCTGAAGATCAAAAGTGAACTTGAAACGCTGGTTGCAAAATTAAAAATTGAAGATACTTACTACATTCCTATCAGTGCCAAATCAGGTGATAATGTGGTGGACGTTTCAAAAAATATGAATTGGTATAAAGGGCAAACGTTTCTTGGGCTTTTGGAAGAAATAGAAATTACAAAGGATAAAAACGTTACTGAAGCACGTTTCCCGGTTCAAACAGTAATTCGTCCGCTTTCAGCAGCGTTTCATGATTATCGTGGATATGCCGGCAGAGTAGCCAGTGGTATTTTCAGGCCTGGTGATCAGGTTGTTGTTCTGCCTTCCATGCACCGGTCAAGTATAAGAAGCATTGACGTATTCAGTGGAAATTTGAATGAAGCATCATCAGGAGATTCAGTCACTATTACATTAAGTGACCAGATTGATGTCAGCCGGGGTAACATTCTTGCCAAAGATCCATTACCTGAAATAAAACAGGAGATTAACCTGATGCTATGCTGGTTCAATGAACAACCTCTGAAAATTGGCAGTAAGTACAGGATTCGCAATTACAGCAACGAAACAAGTTGCATAGTCAGGGAAGTCACGTATAAACTTAATATTGATAATCTCGGAAAGGTCACAGAGGACCTGATCGTCAGAATGAATGACATTGCCCATATCGTCATTAAAACATCATCCCCGCTGGTAGTTGATCCCTATACCAGGAATAATGTCACCGGAAGCATCATTCTTATTGATGAAGGAACGAATGAAACTGTGGCAGCCGGGATGATATCGGTTGAATAACTTCCTCATACAGTCTTTAAAAAACCAATATTTGTCATTTATTGATGTCATTTTTAGTGATATCTTGCAGGTCTATGAATTCCCGACAGATTAAAAACATTATTATTTTATCCTATGAAAAACATTCCTGTTATTTTTGCAGCCTTATTGTTTTTGGCATTCACAAATTGCAAAAAAGAAAAAATGGCTGATAATCCTTTTCTTGCTCCCTACAATACGCCTTTTGACGTTCCACCGTTCGATAAAATTGACACCACACATTATATGCCGGCATTTTTGGAGGGTATGAAACGCGACTCTTTGGAAATCGACAAAATAGTCAACAATTCGGAAGAACCATCGTTTGAAAATACCATTCTTGCCTTGGATCGTTCGGGCGAATTGCTTACCCGCGTGTCTAAAGTTTTCTATAACCTGAACAGTGCCAACACCAATGAGCAGATGCAGGTGATTGCCCGGGATATCAACCCGCTGATGTCGAAACACAGCGATGATATTGCCCTGAACCCAAAACTCTTCCAGCGGATCAAAGCAGTATATGATAAGCGGAATGATATGCAGCTGGATACCCAGCAAATCAGGGTAACCGAAAAATATTACCGCGATTTTGAGAGGATGGGGGCCAACCTCCCGGAAGATAAGAAAGAAGAACTGCGCAAGATCAATACTGAATTGTCCATGCTGAATCTGACATTCGGGCAGAATCTTCTGGCTGAAACCAACAAGAACTTCAAACTGGTGATTGAAGATTCAGCTGACCTGGCTGGCCTATCTGCCGGTATTGTATCGGCTGCTGCTGATGCTGCTGCCAATGCCGGTGTGAAAGGATGGGTTTTCACCCTGTCCAAACCCAGCTGGATACCTTTCTTACAGTATTCCGAAAAGCGTGATCTGCGTGAGAAACTTTACAGGGCTTACTTCATGCGCGGCGACAACGGAAATGAAAACGACAACAACGAAATTGTTTCCAAAATTGTCAACCTCCGTGTTCAGAAATCAAAGCTGCTGGGTTATGCCACCTATGCCGAATATGTTCTTGAGGAAAATATGGCCAAAACACCGGCAAATGTTTATGATTTCTTAATGGACTTATGGAAGCCGGCATTGGCCAACTCAAAGAAAGAAGTTGCTGAAATGCAGAAGATTATTGACCGTGAAGGCGGCAATTTCAAGCTGCAATCGTGGGATTGGTGGTACTATGCCGAAAAAGTAAGAAAAGAGAAATTCGATCTTGATGAAAGTGCCCTGCGTCCTTATTTCAGCTTGTCAAATGTACGCGATGGCATGTTCATGGTTGCCAACAAACTTTATGGAGTCACCTTCACCAAAAGAACCGACCTGCCCGTATACGAGAAGAATGATGTGGAAACGTTTGAAGTGAAGGAAGCTGATGGCAAATCCGTTGGCATTCTCTATCTTGACTATCACCCCAGAGACGGGAAAGATGCCGGTGCCTGGTGTACCGATTATCGATCGGCCATTCAGGAAGGTGAAAAACGAATTGACCCCGTTGTTTCCCTTGTATGCAATTTCACTCGTCCTTCGGGCAATACGCCTGCATTACTGAACTGGGATGAAGTGACCACCCTGTTTCATGAATTTGGACATGGGCTGCACGGACTGTTTACCCAGGGCAAGTATTACCGCACTGCCGGCAGTGTGCCGCAGGACTATGTTGAACTGCCCAGCCAGATTATGGAAAACTGGGCGGGTGATCCGGAAGTGCTTAAAGCATATGCAAAACATTACGAAACCGGAGCTGTAATTCCGGATGAACTGATCAATAAGATCACCAAGAGCGGAAAATTTAACCAGGGTTTTGAAACTGTGGAATATCTGGCTGCCTCGCTGCTCGATATGGATTACCATACACTGGGAGCATCCATGACCACTGCTGCTGAAGAATTTGAAAAGCAGGCCATGAGTAAAATCGGACTGATCAGCGAAATCATTCCCCGTTACCGCAGCACTTACTTTGCCCACATCTTCGATGGCGGCTATGCTGCAGGATATTATGTTTATATCTGGGCGGCTGTGC
>CAYTNC010000044.1:4024-17131 GCA_964438935.1 uncultured Bacteroidales bacterium | reverse complement strand
AAACCGGAGGTTACGGAAAGGTTGTTTATCTGAAACATAAAAATGGCCGGGTTTCAGTTTATTGTCACCTGAGCCTTTTCATACCCGAGCTGGAGAAATATGTCAAAGACGCACAGTACCGGAAGAAGTCGTTTGAAGTTGACCTTACTCCTCATGCCGGACAATTTGCCTTCAGCAAAGGGGCATTGTTGGGATATTCCGGAAATTCCGGAAATTCCGCAGGTCCCCACCTGCATTTTGAAATGCGGAACCCACAGGGTACGGTTAGCATTAACCCGCTCAACTATGGATTTCCGGTAAAAGACAAGACGAACCCGGAAATCCGGAGCCTGATGATCCGATCACTGGATCCTGACGGAGCTATAAATGATACGGCAAGCAAAATAGTGGTGCAGGCGAAAGGTGCGAATGGTAAATATTCACTTCCTCCAGATACGTTTAAAATAAGTGGACGATTTGGCATAGGTGTTGAAACCTACGATTTTGTCGATAACTCACCCAACGAATGCGGACCCTATACCATCAGGCTCCAGGTTGATAACCAGACAATATTCCTTTGCCGTATCGACAGCATAGCTTTTTCATCACAGGGATACATCAACAGCCATGTTGATTATGAGGAAAAGATGATTTCCGGCAGAAAAATCCAGAAGCTGTATCTTGACCCCAACAACCAGCTGAATATTTACAAGGTGCTTGTCGACAGGGGCATCATCCGGTTGTCTGATCAGGAAGTGCATCTGGCAATGATCACGGTGCAGGATACATACGGAAACGCATCTGTTTTGAAGTTTTATATCAGGCAGGAACAGGCTGTTGGCAGAAAAGCAGTGAAGCAGGTACAACAGCCGGGTACCCGTAAATTTTGGTATGACAGTGTGAATGTATACGAAAACCCCGATATCCGTGTGGCCATACCCCGTGGAGCCTTGTTCGACAATATTGGTTTTACCTGTGAAAAGCTTGAAGATACCTTAATGTATGCTTCATGGTACAAGGTGCATAATGAGTATACCCCGTTGTATAAAAACTATATTCTCTCTGTCAGAGCCAAAGTAATTCCTGCAAACCTGCAAAATAAATTGTTATTTGTAAGCAAAAACAAAGACGGAAGCTGGCTGAGCCAGGGAGGTGAATTCAAAAACGGTTATGTGACTGCCCCGGTCAGGTTGTTTGGCTGGTTCTCACTCACTGTTGATACAGTGAAACCGGAAATCAAACCAAAATCTTTCATTCCCGGAGGCAGATATGCTGACAACCAGGTTATTACATTCACCATTTCCGATACACTTTCAGGCATTCGGAAATATGCCGGCTATATTGATAAGCAATGGGTGTTGTTTGAATACGACGCCAAGAATCAGCTGTTTTCATATGCGCTTGACGCCGCCCGGCTTGCAAAAGGAAGCATGCATATGCTTGAAATATATGTTACGGATAACAAAGACAATGTGGCACGATATCTTTCGAATTTTTATTTCTAAGCCGCGGAGATTTAGCGTTTTCCGCATGATAAGGGTTGAAGATGTCAATTGAAAGCCAAGCGGTACTAAATAAAGAATGGGTGAGCTTTTGGCTCACCCATCTTTAACCCTAACTACAAAAAAACAAACTAATTATTAACTAAAACTACTAATTATGAAAATCAACCTTTAGCTATATTTTGAAAAGACCTTCATTTTCTTTTTTCAAAAACCCCTCACAAAACAACACTTCAAAAATAATCAACAAAACCATATCTGAACAAGGGCACCTGTGTTAAAAATGTCAAAAAAATGTTAAGTTATTAGCATCCGTAATGGGCTATGTTGAAAAAACATCAAAGAACAAAAGCCAATTTTAACCGTTCCTGATAATGATCAATATCCCGTTCAGATTTTAATATTAATTTTATCAGCAAATCACATTACTATGACAAATAAATATCTCATAACACTTATTCTTTTTTCAATTTTCACAATTGAAAATGCAATTCCGTGTACAAATTTTTTAGTTACCCGCGGAGCGGCCAAGGACGGATCAACAATAATTTCATATTCGGCTGATTCACATGTGTTGTTCGGGGAGCTCTACCATTATCCCGCCCGGGATTATCCGGCAGGAGCAATGCGTGATGTTTATGAATGGGATACCGGCAGGTTCCTTGGAAAAATTGCTGAGGCCAGGCATACTTACTCGGTAACAGGTAACATGAATGAACACCAGCTTGCTATTGGTGAAACAACATTTACAGGACGCGAGGAATTACTGGATACAACAGGAATAATTGATTATGGAAGCCTTATTTACATAGCTTTGCAGCGAGCCAAAACGGCCAGGGAAGCCATCCAACTGATGGATCAGTTGATGTCGGAATACGGATATTGCAGTACCGGTGAATCTTTCTCCGTTGCTGATCCTAATGAGGTTTGGATCATGGAGTTGATCGGAAAGGGTGCAGGCAATAAGGGGGCGGTTTGGGTTGCACGAAAAATCCCTGACGGATATGTTTGCGGACATGCAAACCAGTCGAGAATTACCACTTTCCCGTTGAACGACGCTGAAAATTGTCTTTATTCCAGAGATGTGATCTCTTTTGCACGCAGCAAGGGCTATTTCAGCGGCAACGACGAAGATTTCAGCTTTTCAGATGCCTATGCCCCTGTTGATTTCAGTGGTGCACGCTTTTGTGACGCCCGGGTTTGGTCGGGTTTTAGAAAAGTTGCCGATGGCATGGACGAATATGCTGATTACGCCAAGGGCGAAAACTTGAATCACCGGCTTCCATTGTGGGTTAAAACCAATAAAAAGCTCGGAGTGGAAGATGTGATGGATATGATGCGCGACTACTACCAGGGAACCGACCTGGACATGACCCGGGATATCGGCGCAGGCCCGAACAAAAACATAGTGCGGTGGCGGCCCATGACATGGGAGGTAGACGGAAAATCATACCTGAATGAAAGAGCCATATCAACACAGCAAACCGGCTTCTCATTTGTAACACAGTCGCGATCCTGGCTTCCTGATCCGGTTGGCGGTATCCTGTGGTTTGGTGTCGACGATACATACAGCACAGTATATACACCCATGTATTGCGGTATGAATGCTGTGCCGCCATCTTTTGCCAAAGGAAATGGAAGCATGATGGAATTCACTCCCGATGCTGCATTCTGGGTTTTCAACCAGGTTTCTAACCTGGCTTATACCCGGTACAATTACATGATCTCTTACATTCAGGAAAAACAGAAAGAACTCGAAAAAAAGTACCTGGCTGAAACCATGGAAGTGGACAAGGTAGCCGGCATACTTTACAAAAAGAATCCCAAAAAGGCCATTCAATACATCACATCGTATTCAGTAAAATCGGGCGAACATACGGTTGCAGAATGGAAAAAACTCTATGGCTTCCTGTTTACCAGGTTTATGGATGGTAATGTAAAAACTGCAGTACCGGGTCAGCAAAACCCTCATGTTGAACAACCCGGGTACGATGAACAATGGTACCGGCAGGTTGTGGAAGATGCCGGAGACCGGCTGAAGGTTCCTGAAGGAAAAAGCCACTAAAAACACGAAGCGCCTGTTATGCAAAAACAGGCGCTTCTTTTTTGTCCTTATTTGGTGGCTTTTTCAAGCCTTTTGAGGATGCTGAAAATAAAAGCGGCAGAAACCAGGCAGCAGATTATAAATACGCCCCAAAGTTGCCACAATTCAACCTTGTCCCAGAGTTTTGTGCCAATGAACAGAAGCTTATTGCCAACGGCTGTTGCCAGAAGCCAGCCTGCCTGCATCAGCCCCTGAAAACGTGACGGCGCAACTTTCGATACAAATGATAGTCCCATCGGACTGAGGAAGAGTTCGGCAATGGTAAGTATAAGGTAACTGCTTATAAGCCAATAAGGAGTAACCCTGATGGCTTCCGTAATGGGTGACCCTGCCTGTGACAGTGGTGAGGGAAGCTTAACGGATGCCAGCAGCACAACAATGAAGCCCACTGCTGCTATGATCATTCCTATACCAATCTTTTTAGGTGTTGAAGGCTCCAGGTTCTTCCTGTTCAGCCATGCGAAGACACCCATTACGGGGAATGTGAGTGCAACGATGAAAAGAGGATTGAACGACTGGAATATCTCCGGAGTTATGGAGTTGCTTGCTTCGAACTTGTCGAACCATCTGCTCATCAGGGTTGTTGGGTCAAATCCTGCGGTAAAGTAAAGAACAAACAGCAGAGCTACGACGAACAGTCCTCCTCCGATGAGTTTTGACCTTGATGTCACGTTTTTCGATATCACCAGGGCAAAGCCGGCAATGGCGGCAATGACCGCGAGCATTGACGGAAGGGTAAAGAAGAGGTTAGTGAAAGGTCCTACAAGTTTGTCTGTGTAATCACGGGCAAACAGTGTCAGGGTGAGTCCGTTCTGATGGAATGACATCCAGAAAAAGACAACCACTATGAAAACCAGGATAAGCGAAGAGACACGGGCATACTCATCCTTCTTGGCTGTGGTCAGTATCCAGGTAATAAAGCCGGCAAACAGTCCGAAAGCAAGCCCTGTAGCCAGTCCAACGACAAAGCTGAGCCCTGCAGCAAAGACACCCATCGATATTCCGGCAAAAATAAGTGGTCTGAACTCAAACTCGACACCTGTGGCTGAGGAAGCAGAATCTTTCACAGGCTTCTCTTTGTTGGGCAACAACCGGTTGAAGAATATATAAACGAGTAGCGAGATAACCATCGCCCCAGCTGCAATACCAAATGCATAGTTGTATCCGTGTGAGAAGACATTGAGATAGCTCTCTGCAAAAGCACCGAGATCCGCTACCGGTCCGGCCAGGTTAACTTGATTTGCAAGTTGCTGAAACTCCTCAATTTTTGAAGGATCTGTGAGTGTTCCGTTGTTGAACTGATGACAAAGAGCAGGAAGTGATCCGTCATGAGCAAAGCCATTGCTCCTGAGCCACCAGTTTCGGATGCCGTTCGCAGCAAATGGAGCAAAGAAAGCACCTACGTTGATACCCATGTAGAATATCATGTAAGCTGTGTCTCTGAGCTTTGAATGCTGGGGATTGTCATACATCTGTCCAACAACCGCCTGGAGATTGCCCTTGAACAGGCCGTTTCCGAAAGCTATTGTAAACAGACTTATAACTGTAAAGGTAAGAGTCATTCCGGGTATGGCCATCAGAAGATATCCGCCGAACATGATAATTATTCCTAACAGAATTACAGTCTTATACTTTCTGGTTGCGTCAGCAAGCAGGCCGCCGACAAGAGCCAGGGCATATATACTGAAATAAAACCAGCTGTAAATATCACCGGCCTTTTCAGCCGAAAGCCCGAATTTGGCCTGAAGAAATAAAACCAAAATGGCCATCATTGTATAAAAACCAAATCGTTCTCCCATGTTTGAGAAAAAGGCCACATATAGCCCTTTAGGATGTCCTTTAAACATTTCTTTTATGGTTTAAATGAATAAATCCGGTTGAATCAGTTATAAATATAGAATTCTCCTTCAACCGGGGCAATGACTTTTACCTTGTTTTATTCTTCGAATTTGGAAAACCGTTCGCTCTTTGAAAAGAAAAAATCACTTTCGATGTCAGCATTTTCATCACTGTCAGAACCGTGAACGGCGTTGCGCTCAATGTTCTCGGCAAAGAGCTTTCTTATGGTACCTTCTTCGGCTTTTGCTGGGTCGGTGGCTCCCATTAATTTACGATAGTCGGGTACTGCATTCTCTTTTTCAAGAATACCTACTACTACCGGGCCTGATGTCATAAAGGTCACCAGGCTTTCAAAAAAAGGCTTCTGCTTGTGCACCGAGTAAAAATGCTCGGCATGGTGCCTGTCTAGTACGATCATTTTTAATGCAGCTATGTGAAATCCGTTGGCATTGATTTTAGCCAGAATGGGACCGATATATTCATTTCGTACTGCTCCTGGCTTGATGATAAAGAAAGTTTTCGTTCCGGCCATAAAATCGAAAAGTTTGGTATCAGGCGAATATAATCAAATATTTGGCATATTGTACACCACTTACACACAGTGTCAGATATGTTGAAATGTTTTAAAAACTTGACCTGTTAAATCTGCCTTTAAGAGAAGAAGTTAATTAAATTTGAACCGGTAAAGACACTATGGGAAAAGAGAATTCAGACATCATCAGAAGCGATATATCGGGCGCTGCAAAATTGCTCAGAAAAAGTGGAAGGCGAATTGCCCTGCTCATTCATGTGAATCCTGACGGGGATGCGGTTGGCTCCGCATTGGCCCTGGTCAATCTTTTTAAGAAAATGGGGCATTATCCTTCGGTTGTTTCACCCAATGATTATCCAGTTTTTCTGAAATGGATGCCGGGCACCGAAAGTCTGATCAACTTTAAAAAGCAACCTGAAGCAGCGTTGGAGGCCATCAAGCGGGCTGATATTATCTTTGCGTTGGATTTCAATGATTTGAAAAGGGTTAAGGAACTCAATGAAGCTCACGCAGCAGCAAAGGCTTATAAAGTGCTTATTGACCACCATCCAGATCCTGATATAGCTGTTGATTGCATGATTTCCGATACATCGGTGAGTTCAACGGCTGAACTCATCTTTCGTTTTATTATAGATGCCGGGATGAAAGAACACATCGACAAGGATGTGGCTTCGTGTATATTTACAGGCATCATGACTGATACGGGTTGTTTCAGCTACAACTCGTCGAGCCGGAATACCTGGGAAACAGTAGCGGCATTGCTTGGCTATGGTATTGATAAGAACCGGATCTACAGTCAGGTTTATGATAATTTCTCGGCAAATCGCATGCGCATGCTTGGATTCTGTTTGAACGAGAATATGGAAGTACTCCCGGAATACCATACTGGTTTTATATGGCTTTCACGTAAGGATCTGAATGCGTATCAATTTGAGCCTGGTGATACGGAAGGGTTTGTGAACTACCCGTTATCGATCAGAGGTATCCGTTTCTCAGCACTCTTTATTGAGAAGGAAGACCACGTCAGGGTTTCATTACGTTCTAAAGGTGGTTTTGCAGTAAACACTTTTTCCGGAAAGCATTTTAATGGCGGGGGACACCTTAATGCCTCGGGTGGCGAATCGTTTTTGAGTCTCCATGATACCATCAGCCTTTTTAAGGAACTGCTGCCCCAATATATGGATCAACTTTGCGATTATGATGAATAAAGAAATATTGTTAATTATAACTGTATTTTTTCTCCTTTCTTGTTCACGTAAACAGGAGCCTGCAATCAGTGAGGCAGAGATACGGGAAACTAAAGAAGCACTGATCGGTGCAAACAGGTTGCTGGTTCAGAAAGACAAGGAGAAAATCCTGGAATACTTGAAACAGCATCAGCTTACCCTTGAGGAAACCGAATCGGGCTTATGGTATGCAGTCACGTACAAAGGCAGCGGGTATAAAGCCGAAGCAGGAAATCGGGTTACCCTTGCTTATGAAGTTTCATTACTGGATGGGACCACATGCTATAACTCTGATTCCCTTGGTTTGAAACAGTTTGTGGTTGGCAAAGGCGGAGTGGAATCGGGGCTGGAAGAAGGAATACTAATGCTCAATGAGGGAAGCAAAGCCTTGTTTATCATGCCGCCGCATCTTGCACAAGGTGTGCCTGGAGACGGCAACCGAATACCTGCCCGCTCAATCCTTGTTTACCAGGTTGAATTAATAAAAGTAGAACCCTGAAATCATGAAAATTAGAATCCTCATTCTGATCACGCTGGTCTCTATGGCTTTTATATCCTGCGATCGGTTTTCCAAATATCCCGGTTTCAAAAAGGCCAAACACGGCATTTACTATCAGTTGCATACCCTGGGCGAAGATACTGCAAGAGCATATGCCGGAGATTTCATCACGGTTAATCTTACCTACATGACCATGGAGGATTCGGTTTTTTTTAAGGGAACAAGAAAGCTTCAGGTAAGCAAACCGGCATATGACGGGGCCATTGACGAGTGTTTCGGCATGCTTTCCACAGAAGAAAGTGCTACTTTTATAATTCAGGCAGATAATTTCTTCATAGTTACACTACAAACAGCTTTACCACGTTTTATTAAACCGCAAGATCCCCTGAAGGTGAAAATAGAAATGCTGGAAATACAAACCGAACAGGACTTTCTGCGCCAAAAAGAGGCATTCTTGTCGTGGATTGAGGATTTCGGTGAATATGAAAAAGTGATCCTCAGACAGTTTATCGAACAGAAGAAGCTGGATGTGGACCCCCTGCCTTCAGGACTCTATTATTTAAATCTGATACCAGGAACGGGTAAAAAAGTGGAAATAGGTGATACGGTAACTGTTAATTATGAGGGCCATTTTCTGAACGGAAAGTTCTTTGATTCAACAGTCAAACGCCGTCAGCCATTTCAGTTTGTTTATGGAACTGAGTGGCAGGTGATCAAAGGTTTGGAGGAGGCCATTGGCATGATGCGGGCGGGTGAAAAATCGCTTTTCATCGTCCCTTCGGAGCTGGGATTCGGCAACCGGGGTTCATCAAGCAACATCATACCCCCCTTTACATCGCTGATTTTTGAAGTTGAAATTTTAAGCGTATCTTCGCCCAATAAAAGCTGACGCAACCTTTGGCCGTATTTTCATCTAAAAAAAGAGCTTAGTTAATTATTCTAAAACTTTTGAATTTTGAAAACATCACCTTGTTTATGGTTTGGTATTATTTTTACCCTGATCCTACTGGCATCAGGCTGTGTAAGCAATGATGAGGATAAACGGAGAGATAATGAACTTAAAGTAATTCAGGAGTATTTGAAAGCCCATGGCATCACCAACGAATCTAAAACCGAAGGGGGCATTTACTTCATCGGTGATACTACCGGAAACACGGCATCACCTGAAGAAGGTGATTATGTGATTATAAGTTACGTGGGTCGGTTTCTGGAAAATTTGGAAATCAGGGAAACCAGTTATGATTCACTGAAAAGTCAATGGAGTGCAGCCGCAAACTATAAGAATTATTTGTACGGCCCAATCATGATGCCTTTGGGCAAAAGCATCACCGGGATTAACGAGGGGCTGTCACTGATGAAGGAAGGCGGTAAGGCTACCCTGATTATTCCTTCGGATAAGGCATTCTATGACTATTCACCCCTCATTTATGAAATTCGTCTGCATAAAGTGTTGGATAATCCTGTAACTTATTCAAAATCTTTGTTTAAAACTTTTCTTAATGCAAACAATTTCACCCAGGAACTAGATGACAGCGTTTTTTATAAGGAAGTTGTTACACCACCGGAAGATACCATTACCCCTGTAAGCGGGGATGAAATCTATTTTCGGTTTGCAGGTTTGCTCATTGACGAGTTCAGAAATGCTTCAAATGATACTTTCGATAGTAATTTCCCGCTCAGCAAAGACCAGATCAAGTACATCTGGGGTAAAACAAAAATTTCCGCGGGAGAAATGATTTCCCCTCCGGCGGGAATACCTGCAGGTTTCAGGCTGGCGCTTGGCAAAATGCGCAAGGGAACGCGTGCATTGGTTGCTATCCCTTACAGTCAGGCTTTCGGGAAAGACGGGCTGATTGATTCGCGATACGGTTTTACCATAATTCCAGCGTATCAGAACATGGTATATGAAATTGTTGTGGATGACATTGTTACACCTTAAAGAAGCTTATCTTTTCAGGCCTGTAGAATAAAAACCACCGGTTGCTTTTTAAGATCAGGTGGGTTGGTGATGCGCCAATCTCTAATGGTTTTTGTTTTAATCCATTCATTTGACAACGTGATGTTTGATGCGATGCAGAGGCGTGTTGCAGGTTTACAGGTCTCCAAAAGAGCCTGGATGAGCTGATTGTTCCGGTAGGGGGCTTCAATAAAAATCTGAGATTGATTTTCCGTTTCCGATCTTTTTTCGAAATGTTTGATGCGTGCCATCCTTTCGTGACTTTTTACCGGCAGGTAACCATTGAAGGCAAATTGCTGACCGTTCAGTCCCGATGCCATGAGCGCTAAAAGCAATGATGAAGGACCTACAAGCGGAATAACTTTTATATACAATTTATGCGCTTCTGCTGCCAGAACTGCTCCGGGATCGGCCACTCCGGGAACTCCGGCTTCCGAGATCATGCCGAGATCCGAAGCCCCGGTGCTGCTGAAAATGTTTGGGATCTCAGAAGCAGGAGTGTGTTCGTTCAGCAGGAAAAATTGGATGCTGGAAAGTACATCTTTTAAGCCGCAACCTGCCAGAAACCGTCTTGCTGTCCTTTCCTCTTCAACCACAAAAAACCTGATTGACCTGATGATATGTAGGTTGTATGTTGGTATGACTCGTTCAGGAGCAGATTCTCCAAGCAAGGTTGGAATCAGATAGAGTTTTCTTTCAGTGTTAGTCACGGCAGTGATAAAATAAAAATGAACCTAAAAATAGCAAAACAGGATCAGCATTTCAATCAATAAATATAACGGATAAAACTTAACAATTTTCGCAAATTTTCGTACAAATGAATGTTTCACAAATCATCAATGCCCTTGAGTCATCTTAAACTGTTATTGCCGTTTCTTCTGGGATGTTTTACCATTACCATTTCAGGTCAGGAATTGAAATACAGGAGTGATATGATCACTCGTGATGACGGTTTGTCGAACAGCGTAGTGACCTGCATTACAAAAGACAAGTATGGGTTTATGTGGTTTGGAACCTGGAATGGATTGAACCGATATGACGGCTACGAATTAAAAATATTCCAGCACAACCCTAAGGATTCCAATTCACTGAGCAATGGCAACATCAACATAATTTACGGGGATCGTGAAGGTGATTTGTGGATCGGAACCGATGATGGTCTGAACTGCTACAACCAGCTAACAGGAGGTTTTAAAAGATATATATTTAATGAGGCTGATTTCGCCACCCGGAAAATCAATGAAATAAACGGAATCACACAGGATACAGAAGGTACGGTTTGGGCCGGATCGATGGGGGAGGGTATTACCGGATTGAACAAAAGCACAGGCGCATATCATCATTTCAGGAACCCATACTCAAACCTGAGCAATAATGTAAACGCTTTACTGGCCGATAACCTTGATGACAGATACCTGTGGATTGGTGCTTCTGACGGGTTGTATCATTTTAACATCGATGCAAAACGGTTTGAGAAAATTGCAGGAGGCGACCTGAAAGATGGGGTTTCTATTCAGGCAATTGCGCAGGATAACCATGGAAACCTGTTTCTGGGAACATGGGGAAACGGGCTGATTAAGCTGGACAGGAAAACAAACAGATTTTCGTTTTTTAAAACTGAAAAGAATGATCCGGAGAATCTCAGAAACAGTATTATACAAACTCTGGCTTTTCAGGATCGGAATCATTTGATTCTGAACGTATGGGGCAGGGGATTGGTACGGTTCAATATTGCTGACGAAAGTGTTGTCAACCTTGAGAATGAAGCCATACAGGCCGACCTGAAAAACAAGATGATCACCTCAATCTATGCCGATCCGATAGGAATCCTGTGGACAGGCACCCTTCATGAAGGAATTATTAAAATAGTTCCTATAATCAATTCTTTTAATCACTACAGTGCTTCCCGGAATGACCAGATATTCAGAAATGGGGGCGGAGTGGCCGCGATACTTGAGGATTCAAAAGGATATCTTTGGCTTGGTACCCGTTTCGGGGGACTGGCCCGTATTAATAAGAAAACACAGGAACAAAAAATTTACAGCCAGGTCAGCGGATCAATCAGCAGTAACAGCATCCTTTCGTTATGGGAGACAGTTGAAAACAAGGAACAGGTAATATGGGTCGGGACAGAACGTGGCGGCCTGAACCGACTTGAGCCGGCAACAGGAAAAATAAAGGTTTATAAAAGACAAGATAGAAGCGGCACCGGACCCAGCAGTAACAGCATATCTTCCATTGTGCAATATGATCGCGATCATCTGCTTCTGGGAACACGTGAAAGAGATAAAGGTGAAGGTCTGGATGTTTTCAACATCCGAACCGGCAAATTCGTTAATCTGAGATATGTTAGCGGAGATTCTGCAAGCCTCGGTAGTGATGATGTGAACCGTATTTTCAAGGACAAGCTTGGTAAGGTATGGGTTGGTACACGAAATGGCGGATTGAATGAGTTCGTTATTAAAGACATTGATGCTGCAAAACCGGAAGATATTGGTTATTTCATTCGCTATATCAATGATCCTGATGATCCGCAATCGCTTAACAACAATACCGTTTATGCCATATTCGATGATGCTGACAACAATTTGTGGGTGGGAACAAATGGTGGCGGATTATCCAAACTCGACAGAAAAAAGAATGCATTCTCACCGGGACCCACTCTTGAATACCTGAATGACAATATCATTTATGGAATTCTTGGGGATGACCATGGCAATCTTTGGATCAGTACAAGCAGGGGCATTATTGTTTTTAATCCGGAATCAGCGCGGATTCACCGTTTTGACAAATACAAAGGAATTAATGAAAATGCTTTCATTTACGGATCTTATTTTAAATCAGCATCCGGAGAAATGTTTTTCGGAGGTATTGAAGGTTGTCATTCCTTTTATCCTGACAGCATCAGAATTAACCTCCGTGTTCCACAAATAACCATTACTTCACTTTCCCTTAACGGAAAAAAGGGAGAGAAAAACGCAACTGAACTGACCGGAAAATCAGTAATGGCTTCAAGGCATTTAGAGCTACCCTATAATCAGAACAATTTCTCGGTTACTTTTTCTTCTCTTGATTACAGTATGCCCGCACAGAATATGTATAAGTATATGCTGGAAGGGTATGATCAGGATTGGATTGCCACGGATGCTACACGCAGGTATGTAAATTATACCAACCTTGCTCCGGGAAAATATGTATTCAGGGTAATCGGATCAAACAGCGATAATGTGTGGAACCATGAAGGAACCACGGTGACTCTTATAATCAAGCCTCCTTTCTGGGCTACAACACTTTTCCGGGTATTCATGATCCTGTTGGTGGCAGGTATTATTTCGTATAGTTTTTATACCATTCTTAAAAAGTACCGACTCGAAAAACTGAAGGTTGAACATGACGCACAGGTATCTCTTCAGGATGAACGAAAACAGTTGCGAACGCTGATCGACTGCATGCCGGATCTGATTTTTAT
>CAYTNC010000044.1:0-3924 GCA_964438935.1 uncultured Bacteroidales bacterium | reverse complement strand
TTCAATCTGCTTGAAAACCTGCTTCAGTGGGCCAGAACACAAACCAATAAAATTGCTTTTCAACCCGAGAATTTTGACCTTTCCGAAACGGCAACTGAGGCAATTGAACTGCACGGCGCCCTGGCAATTAAAAAAGGGGTCACACTTAAAAATGAGATTGAAAAGAAAACCCTGGTTTATGGCGACAAAAATATGATTAATGCCGTATTAAGAAACCTCATCAGCAACGCCATCAAGTTTTCTCATCCGAAAGGACGAATCATTGTTTCAGCAATTGAAAACGGAGATACCTTTGAAATAGCGGTTGCAGATGACGGAATTGGCATGGACCAGGAATGCCTGAGTAAATTGTTCAGGGCCGATACATTCTACTCTACCACCGGTACCCGCGGAGAATCAGGAACAGGTCTTGGTCTGCTTCTTTGCAA
The DNA here is from genome assembly GCA_964438935.1 of uncultured Bacteroidales bacterium. Lineage (GTDB taxonomy): Bacteria > Bacteroidota > Bacteroidia > Bacteroidales > UBA10428 > UBA5072. The sequence goes on along the minus strand of CAYTNC010000044.1, from coordinate 3,496 downwards.
GGAATTTGTAGAAAGAAACAATGGCCGCATAAAAGCCAAAAGTAAAGAAGGAGCGGGAACAACGCTGAGCTTTACGCTAATTCCCGCAAAGCGCAATTAATACGTTGTCCCATTAGTCATTTTCAACAACAAACAATTCGGGATCCTTTCTAAGGCTGCTGATCTGGGTAAATGCTTCCGAGGCAACCAGCACAGATCCGTCAGAAAGAATGGCTATTCCTTCTGCCTGAGCGGGCGTCAGGCTTGAAAAATCGGTACGACTTATTTCGTTGTAAGTAAGCTTATCGGCATCAAATCCTGAACAAACAGTAAGAAAGGGCGCTACAATTTCAGAATACCCCAGCAAATAAAGCACCTGATCGTCTGCCGACCAGGCGGCCGAAGTGATCAACCCGTTTACATTCCATTGTTTTCTTAGTTTTGCCACATGATTGCCTGCAACCAGGGGCAGGGTGTACAACCTGGTTTGCTGATTCACCCAGTCCTTGGCGAACAGAATAATTGAGTCTTCTGTTGCAATAAAAGCCTCACAGTCAAACTGTGTAGTATTATTGGCAACAGGGGAGAAATCAGTCTGGTCTTCATATTGGAAATGAATAATACCGGTTTGTTCAACAGTATCTGCAGTTGGCGTGAGATCAGATTTGCTGATTATGTATATTTTCAGATTATGCCGGTTTCCCGAAGCATTGTTGCCGAAATCACCAATAAACAGATATTCTTCATTTTGTGCTATATCCTCCCAATCCACGTTGCTCGAATTCCTAATGGCAACGGAACGTTGCACCTGTCTTTTGCTTCGGTCATATCCGTATATAGCAGAATCATTACCTCCATCGTTGATGAACCAGATCAGTCCATCATACTCTGTCATGCCCGAATTCTCATTCAACAGCGCCTCCAGATTGTTCAGCTTACGTAGGTCAATAGTTTCCTCAGGAGGATCCTCCATGGGAAGGCATGCGTTTAGCGTAAAAAGTAAGCCTGTCAATAAAATCATAAGTACAAATTTTGATTTGAACACGTTTGATTTGAATTAGGTTTGTGTTTCTCAACAGATCATTTATCAGAATCCAGATCAAGAAGGTGCATCATCTTTGAAAAGATATCGATATTTTCCTGAATGCCCTGGAAAAGTTGAGCTCCGGGTCCACAGGCAAATACAGGCACCATTACACCGGTGTGATCACTGGTTGCAAAATGTGTTCTGATCATACCTGATGAATAGTCACCATCAAGAATAGCCAAACCGCCAGTCTCATGATCTGCCGTGACAATTACAAGTGTCTTCGGATTCGTTTGGGCAAAATCCAGGGCCACGCCAATAGCCTTGTCAAAGTCAATGACTTCTTCTGCAACGTTGGCGCCATCGTTTGAATGCGCAGCCCAGTCGATCTGAGAGCCTTCAACCATCAGGAAGAAGCCCTTATTGTTATTGTTCAGTATGTTCAGTGCAGTTTGCGTGGCCGCCGGCAACATGTCCCCTCTTCCTTCAGCTTTAGAGGGATTATGCAGCGGCGCAGTGAAACCGGCAAGTTTTCCCTCCCTGATATTCCGGATGCTGTCAAGGGAAAGAATGACCTGATATCCTTTATTTTTTAAATCGTAAAGCAGGTTTTGGCCATCTTTTCTTGTTGCGAAATTCTCCCAGCCACCACCAATGAAAACATCAATATCAGTTTTGATAAAATCAGCGGCAATACCTTCATAATCATTCCGGTTTTTGTTGTGTGCTATAAATGATGCCGGAGTTGCATGAGTTATGGCAGTTATAGATACCAGGCCAGTTGACATTCCTTCAGCCTCTGCATATTCCAGTATGGATTTTACAGGAACAGTATCCTTGTCAACGCCGATAGCTCCGTTATAGGTCTTCTTGCCGGTAGCAAGCGCTGTGCCTCCTGCACCTGAATCGGTAACGTAATCCGGTTCTGAATAGGTTTTGCTGAATCCAATGCATTTAAAGCGAAGCAAATTCAACTGACCACGATTAACCGTAAGACCAGCATGAATATGGGCAAGTCCCATTCCGTCACCAATCAAAAGAATGATGTTTTCCGGCTTATTTTCTTGTGAAATTTTATCAAAAGTTTGAGCATACAGGGAAGCAGCTGTTAACAGGGCCAGCGTAAGGGTAGACAGAAGTTTATTTTGAAAAAATGGAATCATACCGATCAGAAGGTTTGATATTAGAGGTTAAATTTCAGGTAAAATTATACTTTTGCATCGAAATGAACATGTAACTGATATGAAAAAGTACAAGTGTATCGTCTGTGGCTACATATACGACCCTGTTGAGGGGGATCCTGATGGCGGAGTTGCTCCCGGTACTCCTTTTGAGAACATCCCTGATGACTGGATTTGTCCGGTTTGTGGCGTTACCAAGGAGGATTTTGAACCTGCCGAATAATCAGAATCTGCAGCCTTTCAAACTATAACTTCTTTTGAACTGGTATATTCTTAAGCACATCCAGCAACAGAAGCCAGAATTTTTCGGTTGTGGGTATATTGATACGTTCTGAAGGAGAATGTGGATCAAGAATAGTGGGGCCAAATGAAATCATATCCAGGTACGGATACTTTTCAAGAAATAGTCCGCACTCCAGTCCGGCGTGTATGGCTTTGACTGCCGGTTCCACCTTAAAAAGATTCAGATAGCTTGATTTGGTAATATTCAGTATAGCTGAATCAGGATTTGGATTCCATCCCGGGTAACCTTCGGTTTGCTCCACCATAGCGCCAGCCAGCTTAAATGTGCTTTTTACTGTGTTGGCAATTTGATTTTTTGCCGAATTAACCGAGCTGCGCTGACTGGTAGCAATAACGATGCGGTTCATTGGCTCAAATCTAATGGATGCCAGGTTGGTAGATGTTTCAACCAGGTCGCTCATCACCCTGCTCCATGATATGACTCCGTGGGGACAGGCATAGAGGGCATTCAGCAATTTCTCCTGAACTTTCTTCTTCATCACCTTTTCGGGCAACGGAGCAGGTGTAAGCGTAATTTGAATGCCCGGTTCGTCAACCAGATATTCGCTTTTGATTATCCTGCAGTAATCGTGGAAATAATCTGAAAACACGTCATTGTATTTTTCGGGGATCACAACAATTGCGTATGCTTCACGCGGTATGGCATTTCTCAGGTTGCCTCCTTCGAAAGTACACAGCCGGGCCCCAAAACGGTTTCTGGATTCCCAAAGAAACTGATTCAGAATTTTAATGGAATTACCCCGGTTTTTTTGAATATCGGTGCCGGAATGCCCTCCCTGGAGCCCGGTGACTTCGATACGAAATGCAGAAGATCCTTCCGGCGTATGCCTTAAATTGTATTTCATGGTAGCCAGCGTATTCATGCCGCCGGCGCATCCAATGAACAATTCCCCTTCATCCTCGGAATCAAGGTTCAGCAATATTTCACTTTCAAAGAAACCGGCACTCAGTCCCTTGGCTCCGTTCAGCCCCGTTTCTTCGTCAGTTGTGAAAAGGCATTCAACGG
>CAYTNC010000043.1:0-17152 GCA_964438935.1 uncultured Bacteroidales bacterium | reverse complement strand
GCAGTCAACTGAGTTTACAATCAGTCTGAACCGGTTACCCAGGTCAATCAGGCTGGCGTTGATGGCAGGTCCTTCAGGAACATCGAAAACCAACCGGGCAGGATCATCTTTTCCACCAATTCCCAATGGGTGCACCTCAAGTTTGGCCTTTCCTTTGCCAATGCTCGGGCAAATTTCAAGCATATGAGCACCCAGTGCTTTCATTCCTTTCGGATTCAGGTGATAGGTGTAGTCTTCCATGAAAGAGCATCCACCCTTTAATCCGGCACCCATAACTTTTACTGCACGTACCATGGCTGCATGTTTCCAGTCGCCTTCAGCTCCAAAACCATAGCCTGCTGCCATGAGGCGCTGGCTGGCCAGGCCGGGAAGCTGGGCAAGGCCGTGAAGATCTTCAAATGTGGTGGTAAAGGCTCCAAAACTACCGCTTTCGAGAAAGCCCTTCATGGCTATTTCGAGCCGGGCCTGGTAGCGGACATTCGCGTGCATTTTCCCCGAGGGTTTTCCTTCGGGTGCAAACTGGTACAATTCTTCATACTCCTTAACCAGCTTGTCAATGGCCTTATCACTGACTTCATTCACCAGTTTCACCAGGTCGCCTACGCCATAGCCGTTAACCGACATGCCGAAACGGATCTGGGCCTCCACCTTGTCGCCTTCGGTTACAGCCACTTCCCGCATATTGTCGCCAAATCTGGCCACTTTCAGCATGCGGAAATCATACCATGCAGCGGCAGCACGGGTCCATTTACCAATCTGTTCCTGAACTTCCTCATCGCTCCAATGACCAACAACCACCTTACGGTTGATGTTCATGCGGGCCATGATGAACCCATGTTCACGATCGCCATGCGCGGCCTGGTTCAGATTCATGAAATCCATGTCGATCTCGGCCCAGGGCAGATCACGGTTAAACTGGGTGTGCAGATGAAGCACAGGTTTCTGCAATATTCTCAACCCGTTGATCCACATTTTCGAAGGTGAGAAAGTATGACACCAGGTGATCACGCCAATGCATTTTTTTGAGGCATTGGCTTCCTGCATGGTTTCAAAAATTTCATCCGGGGTTTTTACCACCGGTTTGAACAGCACCTCAACCGGAATCACAGCGGCTTTATTCAGTGCTTTTACTATTGCCTGTGAATCGGCAGCTACCTGCCTTAGGGTTTCTTCACCGTATAAATGCTGGCTTCCGGTGATAAACCATACCTGTAATTTCTTCAGATCTATCATAAGTTTGTATTTAGTAATTGTTTTAAAAAAATCATTCTTCTTTAGGCTTTTGGCTTTAGGCTTTTGGCTTTGGGCCTACAGCCTATCCTATTGCTGCCCGTAATAGGATCCCGGGCCATGTTTTCTTTCAAAGTGCTTCCGGATCAGTGACTCTTTGAGGCGCGGCACGCCCGGCTTTATTTTCTCCGTCAGAAAGGCCATTTTTGCAAGCTCTTCCATAACGGCACTGTTATATACAGCCTTTTCTGCAGTTTTTCCCCAGGCAAAAGGGCCGTGACTCCCAACCAGGATCATCTCCACCTCTTCGTATTTCAGTCCTTTCCATTTCATGTAATTGATGATCTGGTTGCCGGTTTCGAATTCATAATTGCCCTGGATCATATTGTCCTCCATTGCCGGAGCGCAGGGAATATCTGCAGTAAGATGATCGGCATGGGTGGTACCGTAAATGGGTATATCTCTCAGGCTCTGCGCCCAGCTGGTGGCAAAGGTGGAATGTGTATGAACAACAGCACCGATACCGGCCCACTTATCATACAATACTGCATGTGTCAGCGTGTCGGAAGAAGGGCGCATTTTGCCGTCAACCGTTTTGCCTTTGAAATCAACCACCACCATGGAATCGGGTGTTAAGGCTTCATAAGGTACGCCACTGGGTTTGATGGCGAAAACTCCAAGTTTCCGGTCAGCTATACTAACATTTCCGAAAGTAAACAACACCAGTCCCAATTTCGGAAGCTGCATATTGGCGTCATAAGCAGCCTTTCTGATTTCAGCGTATTTTTCCATAGCTAAGATGGCTTGGAGTATTCTTCAACAAAACTGCCTGCCTGGCAATACATTTGGTATAGTTTATTATAGGCTTCAGCATTTACTTTCACAGGCTTGTATTCAGTTTCATAACCATTACCCATGGCTTTCTGTGCATCCAGCACTGTAGGGTAAAGGCCCGCCACTGTGGCCGCGGCCATGGCAGTACCTAATGCACATGCTTGTTCGCTCTTGGCCACCAGTATTGGCATATTCAGCACATCGGCAACAACCTGCATTACAAAAGGCGATTTCTTGGCCACTCCCCCCAGGGCTATAATGCCGTCGATTCGCACACCTTCACTGATGAAGCGGTCAACAATTTTTTTGGCACCAAAGGCGGTGGCTTCAACAAGAGCCCTGAAAATGCGCGGAGCATCGGAGCCCAGGTTGAGACCAAACAGGGCTCCTTTCAAAATTTGGTTGGCATCGGGTGTGCGGCGGCCGTTCATCCAATCGAGTGCCACAATGCCCGACTCACCAATGTTTATTTGAGCCGCCTGTTTGGATAGTTCAGGGATGATCCGGTCAGCCATTTCCTGAATCAGTTTTTCTCTGGTTGGCTGGTCAATCAGTTTTGATTTCGCCAGGATTTCTTCGGCCGGCCAGAGCAAGAGTTCTCTGAACCAGGCATAAATATCTCCGAAAGCTGATTGTCCTGCTTCGAGTCCGAGCATACCCGGAATAATGGAACCATCTACCTGGCCACAAATTCCTTTCACCAGTTTGTTACCAACTTCTTCCATGGGTGCAATGAGCATGTCGCAGGTTGAAGTTCCCATTACCTTGCTCAGGTAGTAAGGTTTGATCTCTCCGCCAACTGCGCCCAGGTGTGCGTCAAAAGAGCCTGCGCCAACAGCAACGGATTCTTTCAGTCCAAGCCTTTTTGCCCATTCGGGATTCAGGTTCCCCGCCTTCACCTCGCAGGTAAAGGTGTCTTTAAACAAACGGCTGCGCAACCCCTTAAGCAGCGGATCGAGCTTGACAAGGAATTCCTCGGCAGGAAGACCGCCGAAATCAGCATGCCACATAGCTTTATGCCCGGCAGCACACCTGCTGCGCTTGAGTGTCAGGGGGTCAGTTTTTCCGGTAAGCACAGCCGGTATCCAGTCGCAATGCTCCACCCATGAAAATGCAGCAGCCCTGACCTTTTGATCTGCGCGAAGCACGTGCAAAACTTTTGCCCAGAACCATTCGGAGGAATAGATGCCTCCTTCAAATTTGGTGTAGTCGACACCACCCCAGGTGCGGGAAAGTTGATTGATCTCATCGGCTTCCTTGGTTGCCGTATGGTCTTTCCAAAGCACAAACATGGCATTTGGATTTTCCTCAAAACCGGGAGTAAGGGAAAGGGGTGTTCCGTTTTTATCCACAGCAACGGGCGTTGAGCCGGTGGTATCCACCGATATGGCAACAACGTTTTCTGCCACTCCTGCAGGAGATTTGGCAAGCGCATTCCGGATGGTATTCTCAAGTCCCTCAAGATAATCAAGCGGATGTTGCCTGAACTGGTTTTGCGAAGGGTTGCAATATTTTCCATCTTTCCACCGGGGATAGTAAAATACATCGCTTGCTATCTCGTTGCCGTTGGTGGCATCCACTATAAGTGAACGCACCGAATCAGTTCCATAATCAACTCCTATTACAAATTTCGACATGATTGCTGTTTTTTATCTGTTAGTTAATTTTTACCAGAAATAAATATAGAATGCAACACAACACACTACCACACCAAGAGAAGCAATTACATCCCACTTGTTCCAACTCTGTTTGATGAGTGCCTTATAGTCTCCTGTGAAAGTGATAAACTCAATCTGTTTTGCGGTTGGTTTTGGAGTAAAGAATGAAACAACAACCATAAACAACATGATGAAGACAAGCAACCATATCTCAAAGATAAGCCAATTGGTATGCCAGAACCATTGGGTGGATTCCCAGTACCAGCCTGTCATTACATCTTTACCAGTATTTGTAAAGATGTTGGTAAGCAAGCGTGCCATACCAATTAAAAAGCCTACTATTAAACCGTATTCACCTGCTTTAGGGGTAATTTTCTTGGAAAATATACCTAACACAAAAACAGCTACCATTGCAGGAGCGAGCAGCGATTGAATGCCCTGTAAATAGGAATAAAGACTGCCGAGACTCATCATTACAGGTATCCAAATAATACCAAGTATCACTACGGCAATTGTGGCAATTCGTCCTACCAGAACATATTGAGACTCCGTTTTGCCTTTGAACATTGGCTTGTAAAAGTCCTCTGTATACAGTGTAGCGCAGGAGTTGAAGAACGCAGCAAGGGAAGCAACCAATGCGGATATAAAGCCGATGGTAACAATACCTTTGACACCGGCAGGCAAAACAAATTTCACCATCGAGCCAAAAGCTGTGTCCGGATTTTCCAATGTAAACCCACTTCCGGGACGTGCTGCCAGGGCAGCGGCTATCATACCGGGGATCAGGAACATAAATACAGGCAACAATTTAAAATAACCGGCAGCGATAGTACCTCTGCGTGCACGTTTCATTACAACATCGCTGGGTTCGCCTTTTCGTTGTCCAAGCACACGCTGAACAATATGTTGGTCTGTAGCCCAATACCAAAAGCCGATGATTGACGCTCCAATAAACACCCAGAAACCGGGATACTCATCATACAGCGGGTCACCTGTCTCAAAGTGGAACATGTGGTTCGTGCCATGGGCTACTCCATCAGTTCCCACATTGAGGGTTTTGGAAAAGTCCATCATTGCTGCCCAACCATTAGCTATACTGCCATCTCCGAGTGCTGACAATCCTAAGAAAAGTACAAGGAACGAACCAATGATAAGTATTGGAGTTTGAATTGCGGACAGTGTCATCACACCCTTCATGCCACCCAAAACAGTAAATATACCCGTTAACACGATCAATCCGATAGCTCCATACCAGAAAGGCAAGCCAAGGAGACTCTCCATAAAGATACCGCCGGTGAATGCGGTTACACTCACTTTGGTCAGCACGTATGCTATAAGTGTAATGATGGATAACCACGAACCAGTGCGAGGTGTGTACCGATTTTTTAAGAAGTCGGGCATTGTGATGATTTTTCCTAACTTAGTGTTCATCAATTGATAGAACGGCACAAAGAGCCAGCCCAAAATAAGGATCATCCATCCTTGCATCTCCCAATGCGCCATACCTACTCCTGCCTTTGCACCTGTGCCGGCAAGCCCTACAAGGTGTTCAGAGCCTATGTTTGCAGCAAAAATGGCAGCACCAATTATATACCATGGTTCGCCTTTTCCGAAGAGGTAATCTTCGCTGTCAGCTCCTTGAAGCTGACGTTTATGTTTTTGTATTGAACGCCATATGGCCCATACAATGGCTAAAATACCGACCGCCATAATTGTCCAGTCTAGCCAAATAAATTCTTGTGAGTTCCAATTCATCGATTTAAGCGTTTTAGTTTATTTAATTGTAATATTTTAGTAAAAATTTGGACCTTCTAATTTTAAAATTATTTGACTATTAGTGACAACCTCATATGATCCTCAAGTTGATTGTTGTATCTATATAAAAACGCTCCCTTTTTGGATTCCGATTTATCTTTAATTCCGGTATTCTGCAAGACTGCCAAAGAGAGAATTTTCTTTCTGAAATTTCCTGCATCTATTTCATACTGAAAAATGGCTTCATATAGTTTCTTCAGGTTGGTAATGGTGAAGGTATCGCCCAACAACTCCTTCCCAATTAACTCGGAACCTGCTTTTTTCTGTAACCGAAGCAGAGAGTGTTCCACCATTTTGGCATGGTCAAATACCAGCTCCGGCAATTTTGATATGGGCCACCAGCAGGCTCCGTGTTCCCTTACCAGCTCATTGTCCTGCTGGCTGCTCCGGATGAGTGCGTAATAAGCTACACTGATCACTCTTCCGGCCGGATCACGATTGACATCAGAGAAAGTATGAACCTGTTCCTGGTAGATGTTTCTCAACCCGGTTGTACTAAATAACACCCGTCGGGCAGCATCACCAAGGGTTTCATCCTCTTCAACAAATCCACCCAACAATGACCACTTGCCAACAAAGGGTTCAAAGCTCCTGGGATAAAGCAATACTTTCAGCCCATCGTTCTCATAACTGAAAATCACACAGTCAACTGCCATATAATGGCGGGCATGTAAACTGTATGAATTGCTTGTCATAAAAAAGCGACTGATTCAAATGTGATCGTAAATATAAAATGTAATTCTTACTTTTAATAATTATAAGTGTAAAAAAATAGTAGTTACTGCAATAAAAATAATTGATTATTGATAAATCAGTTGCTGATTATAGATGCAGGACGCAACCTGTACTTTATAAAGAGCAGCAACGTCAGCAGCGAAAAAACCATCAGGAGGCCCCCCATTACAGCCAGGCCGGTCGCCAAACTGTAATGATCGGTAAGCCAACCCGCCATGGGGGCAAAAAGGGCGAAGAAAACCCGGATGGTGAGATCGCGCAGCGACATCACGGTAGCTCTGACCTCTGTTCCGGTACGCTGATTGATATAGTCTTTCAGCACAGGAGTGGCAATTCCCCTGAGAAAATAAAACGCAACCAGCACAGGTATAATAGCAAAGGCCGGAACAATTCCTGAAAGAATCATGAGTATCGGAATGCTGACAGCTATTAATTTCAGTGTCCGCAACTCCCCAAGCCTTGCTTCTATGCGGTGAGCCAGCACCGACGAACCTCCGGTGATCAGGTTAAGCCCTGTCCACACCACCCCAAACAAAGCCAGGGGCAGTAACATCTTTTCGAAAAGAGGTTGTGCAAACCAGGCCATCAGCAGCGTAGCTGCACCTATGATGGATGAAAAAAGCAGGTTGAAGCGCAGGTCCTTTTCGTGACGTAAGATCTTTGCGAGAACACCCGTGATTTTTTTCATCCGGCCATACGTTTTTTCCGGACGCGGCATATGAGGTTCCACAAGGGTAAGGGCAGCCGGAATGGCCGATGTGGCAATGATGGCCTGGACATAAAACGGCAGGCGCAGGCTGATAAGCGCCAAGCCTCCCCCTGCAATTCCCGCAAAAGCTTCGGAGAAATTCCCAACCGAAGCATTGATCCCTTCATATCGCGTGTACTGTTTCTGCTTTTGTGCGGAAGCCAGGGTATCAAACAGCATGGCCGAATCGGTACCGGAAATAAAACTCTGACCGGCACCCAGCGCAATCTCCGCAACCAGGAATCCGGCATAAGAATCGGTAAGCGAATATACAAAGTAACCAGCCGCGCCCAGGAATGAGCCTGTCACCAGCATTTTCTTGCGCCCGAGCAAATCGGAAAAATAGCCGCTGGGCAACTCAAGCGCTATAATGGTAATGGCGTAAACCGATTTCAGCGTCATGATTGAGGTAATGCTCAAATCATTATCCTGGTAAAAAGGAACAATAATCGGCATGACCACCGAAAACCACTTGGCGAACTTAATTACATTCAGCTTAATTATATTGCCCCGCACATCAGGAGGCAGCGAACCATAAATCATCCACTCCGACTTCATTACATATTTAACAAAAACTCGTCAACAAAAATCTGAAAATCATTTCAGTAAAATAAGGATAGTGCGTGTTGTACTGTGCGTTAAATTATTTTCTCTTTGCTTCAATCAGATAAAATAGCCTTTAATCCAAGTCCGGTGAAGGGCATTTCACCATCAAAGGCACTGTTCCATACCACCATGGCGGCACCCAACGCGGCGGCATGGTCAACTTCAGCGGTAAATACCTTCTTCTTTGGCAGTCGGGCAGCCAGCAGGCGCACAAACAGCTCGTTTCGGGCAAATTTTCCGGTTATATAAACTGTTATAATTTGATCGCTGTGCGACATGATCAGGCCGAGTGACTCCATACAGAGATCCACCAGGTCGGCCATTAATTGGTGATAGGCATCTGCGTAGGTGAGAAAATGTGAGAGATCGGCAGTATTGTCGATATAATCCGATGGCATTCCATTTCTGAAGTATACCCTGCCTTTATAGGTCTTCATCAGCTTTTCAATTTTCAGCGAATTGGTTCTGATTGTTTTATAATAATCTGCCGTAACGCCAAAGTGCTTATTTAGTTTTTCAACATTCACATCATGAACAGGTCCCAAAAGCAGGCGTGATGATTTCACCTGTTCCTGACGGATACTCATATAGCAAAGGGTATCCTTCAGCATTTGTTCCCTTGTGAGTGGTTCGGCATTAAACGGGTTCATGAAAACGTACCACGTACCGGCTGAAATCAGGATAAAGGGTTCTTCTGAGTAATTTAAATAGGGAATAAGCGAGGCTAAAGTATCCTGAATGCCTATACCGGTGCTGAGTGTTCTGCCTTCAACCCGGAAATCCAGGTGCATCAGACTTGTTTCGCAGGAAGTAAAATTAAGAGCTCTGATTGAATAAACACCTGCCTGGATTACCCGGGAAAGGCATTGCCGCATCCAAGCCTCGATTTTTCTGATGTCATCGCACGCAAAGTTTTCATCGTCCGGTATTTCATTGAGAATTTCTTCTTCCTGATAAACAGGTTTCAACATGGAGCTGAAAAGAAGGAATTTTTTGGTGGTTTTCCCGATGTCGAATATGGCAATGACTTCCTGTAGCATGCTTCAAAGAGTCAGAATATATGAATCTGGTAATGGATCTCAATATGCAGAAAAACCGCATCTAAAACTATTCTCTTTTTGTGGATTAATTCGAATATTCAGGAAAAAATTTACCCAATAATGTTTTCCTTATACGCTTAATAAACTAATTTTATCCTGTATGAATTCTTCAGGCTTAATGGAAACAGTTATAAATCAAGACCTTCAGTTGGCTTTCGATTTTGTTCAGTTCACCAACCGCAACATTTTTCTCACCGGAAAAGCCGGAACCGGAAAAACCACTTTCCTGCACAGCCTCAGGAAGAAATCGCCCAAACGCATGATAGTGGTTGCGCCCACGGGTGTTGCCGCCATTAACGCGGGTGGCGTTACCATTCATTCTTTTTTCCAGTTGCCTTTCCATCCGCATGTTCCAAGTCAATACATCAGAGAAGACAACCTGTATCAGCCAACACCCGCCGAATCAGGGTCGTATAAACTGAGTCGCGAAAAGGTCAATATAATAAAAAGCCTCGACCTGATTGTTATTGATGAGATCAGCATGGTGCGCGCCGATTTACTTGATGCTGTGGATTCGATTTTGCGCAGGCATAAAGATCGCGACAAACCGTTCGGGGGGATTCAATTGCTGATGATTGGTGACTTGCAGCAACTGGCCCCGGTGGTGAAGGATGAAGACCGGGAAATTCTTGACAGGTATTACGATACCGCCTTCTTCTTTGGAAGTATGGCTCTCAGGAGCACGGACTACGTCACCATTGAACTCAGACACATATACCGCCAGCAGGATAAGCAATTCATTAACCTGCTCAATCAAATCCGCGATAACCGGCTTGATACACAATCCCAAACCTTGCTCAACAGCAGATATGATCCGAATTTCAATAAAGGCCCGGAAGAAGGTTATATTACGTTAACCACTCATAATTCGCAGGCACAGACCATCAACAATACAAAGCTTGAGCAGCTTTCCGGCAAGGTGCATTCCTTTAAAGCCATTATCAGGGATGATTTTCCGGAATATGCCTATCCCACAGCGCAGGAATTGATATTGAAAGCCGAAGCCCAGGTTATGTTTGTCAAGAATGACATTTCAAGGGATAAACTTTTTTATAACGGAAAGATTGGCAAAGTTACCGGTTTTGATGATGATACAATTATTGTGGAGTGTCCCGGCGATGATGCGCCTATTCAGGTTGAAATAGCGGAGTGGCAGAATATGAAATACTCGCTGAATGAGGAAAGTAAAGAAATTGAAGAAACAGTAATCGGGTCCTTTATACAATACCCGCTGAAGCTGGCATGGGCAATCACCATTCATAAAAGCCAGGGGCTCACCTTTGACAAAGTGATTATTGATGCCCGTGCTGCGTTTGCGCATGGTCAGGTATATGTTGCTTTAAGCAGATGCCGCACACTGGAGGGTATTGTATTAAGCAGCCAGATCAACCAGCATGGGATCATCAGCGATGCTACCGTATCAGGATTTGTGCGTGAAGCAGAGCAGAATCAGCCCGACCGCAATATGCTGGCCAGTGCCAGGCAGGAATACCAGCAGATGTTGCTTATGGAACTTTTCGACTTCAGCAGCATATTGAAAAGCATACACTACTGTTTAAAAATTTACAACTCGCATCAGGAAAGCATTGTCGGTAACCTGAAAACAGTTCTTGAAACAGCTTCCGCGGCTATAAAATCTGACCTCATTGACGTATCCGGGAAGTTTTACCCACAGTTAAAACACTTCCTGAGCCTGCAGGAGGATGCGGAAACCAACACGCAATTGCAGGACAGGCTGAATAAGGCCTGCTGCTATTTTTCTGAAAAAACATCAGCGGCAATGTATGGGGTTCTGGAGGGGATCTCGCTGGAAATCGATAATAAAGCAGTCAGAAAATCGCTCACCGAAGCCCTGGAAAAACTGAAGCAGGAAGTGCTGATCAAAATAGCATGCCTCGATTCGGTTAAAGAAGGATTCCGGGTGCAGGACTACCTTGAAACAAAGGCCAAAACAGCAATCGAACGGCCAACACAAAAAACCCGGCCGGGTAAGGTTGCTGAAGAGCCTGCGGGCGAAATAAGGCATCCCGAATTGTATCGCCGCATTAAGGCATGGCGTGATCAGAAAGCCGGGGAAGGCAACCTGGCTCATTACATGGTTATACAACAGGCAACCATGGCTTCCCTTGCCGGTTATCTGCCCAGGTCAGAAGATGATCTGAAGAAGATGAAAGGCATGGGTAAGAAGAAAATTGAAAAATATGGTGCAGAAATCCTTCAAATGATTGAAACCTACTGCAATGAAAAGGAAATTGGTGAAACGCCTGTAATTGCACCCCGGTCCAAACCCAGGGAAAAGAAACCCAAGATCGATTCCAAGGCGCTGAGCCTGGATCTTTTCAGGTCAGGAAAGTCAGTTGATCAGATTGCCCACGAACGGTTGATGGCAGTTGCTACCATTGAAGGGCACCTTGCTCATTATGTTGGTTTGGGTTTACTTTCAGTCAATGAGCTGTTGGCTCCTGATATAGTGGAACTCATAACAGATCAAATACAAGAGCATACCGGGAATACGTTGGGCCCTATTAAAGAAGCTTTGGGCGACCGGGTTTCGTGGAGTGAGATCAGGTATGTCCTGAAACATATGGAATACCTCAGGAACAACCCGCAATAAAATTATTGCCGGCTGCCGGTATTATAATAGGTTAAGGCTGTGAATCAGTTGAACCGGAGGAATTCAGGTTATTTTTCTGTGGAATGGTGATGAAGAATTTACTTCCTGCTCCCGGTTCACTTTCCACCCATATTTTTCCACTATGTTTATCTACCAGCTCTTTGCATAAAATCAGGCCCAGTCCGGTTCCCCTTTCATTATTGGTTCCCGCAGTTGTTGTTTTTGTATCAATGGCAAACAACTTATTGATATGGTCCTTGTGGATTCCGACACCGGTATCTGCTATGGTCAATTTGACTATTTCTTCCTGCGCTATTGCAGTAATAGTGATCACTCCCCCACTTCTTGAATATTTAACGGCATTTGAAATCAGGTTCCGGAGAATTGTTGTAATCATGTTTCTGTCTGCAATCATTTCAACATCGGGTTTGATGGCAGGTGTCAGCGTTATCCCTTTCTGCCGGGCCTGATTCATATACAGGTCAATAACTTCTGTGAGTAAATCAGACAGGTTGAACTTTACCGGCACAAAAGCGTTTCTGTTGGTCTGAATAACAGACCATTCGAGCAAATTTTCAAGTAAGCGGTGTGTTTGAACTGCTACATCATGAATGATGTTGGCGTATTTATCAATAACAGCAAGATCATTATTTTTCAGATGTGTGAGTAACACGCGGCTGAAACCAATGAGCGCGTTAAACGGACTTTTCAGGTCGTGTGCAATAATGGAAAAGAGTTTGTCCTTGGAAGCATTGGCTGCCCGCAGTTTTTCTTCTGATACCTGGAGCGCTTTCTGAGCCTTGATCCTTTCTATCTCAGCAGAAACTCTGGCGCCTACAATTTTAATAATCTTTTCGGCCTGGGGAGGAAGATCCAGTTTCTTTCTCGACATGGCAGACAGGATTCCGTTGGGCTCCCCGTCTTTGTTATAAAGTGCTGCACCCACATATCCCTGAATATTCAATTCAAGAAGATCCTTTGATCTGGGAAAAGAGTCAATCACATTTTCAGCATAAACGCAATAACCTTTTTTTGAGGTAAGATCACAAGGCGTATTCTCCAGTTCGTATGTGAAACCATGAATGATCCCCCCATCCAGAAACATGGGAAAACCTTCCACCACATTGGGCGCAGTCATTTGGCCGATAATAACACATTCTGCATTCAGCCATTCGGAAAGCTTAATGACAATGTTGTTGAAGTATTCCTCGCCAATATCCCCCACGGCAGTTTCAACAAGAGCCTGAAACATCTTATCGCTGCTTTGAAATGAAAGATTTTCTTTTTTCAGAATTTCAATCTTATTTCTAAGATACTGTATCTCTTCCTGTTCTGTCATTTAGAAAAGGGGTTATTTCTGTAATAAGCTTACACAAAGAACACGAAAAATAACAGAAAAAAACCCAATAAAAAGATGATTGTTATCAGAAATGCTATAAACTTCTCACCTGGAGCAATACGGCATAAAAATGCAGCAGGCTGGCGGCAAAAACGAAACCGTGCCAAATTGCGTGGTTGAATTTCAACCGTTTCTGCATGTAGAAAATGGTGCCGGATGTGTAGAAGAGGCCACCTGCAAGAAGATAGATGAGAACCGGTTTGGGAATATTCCGGTAAATGGGCGCAGCCATCATGGCACCAAACCAGGCAACACCAATGTAGATCAGTGTGCTTACCAGTTTAAACCGGCCCGTAAAGAAAATTTTAAAAACAACCCCGCCAATCATCAGGCTCCAGAAAGCAATCAGAAAGGGCCAGCCATTCCATGTGCCCATGTTGAAATATACAATGGGTGTAAAAGTACCCCCGATTAACAAAAAGATGCTGACATGATCGAGAATCCTCAATGTTTTTTTATAATCAGGTGCGGGTACCGCATGATACACTGTTGAAGCGAAGTAGGTAAATAACAGGCACAACACATAAATGAATACCGGTAATGCTGACCGCTGGTCGCCACCAGAGTTCAGATTATAAAACAAAAATGGAGCGGCTGCTATAAAAAAAACGGCTCCAATGCCATGTGTAATTGCGTTTGCAAATTCTTCCCTGTTGATCATCCTGAGTGATTAATAGACCTCCTGAATGCATAGTGCGCATAAAAGGAATTCGCAAATGTAAGACAATTGCACAAATGTAAAAGGACAAATTGCGACTCAAATAGCGCACAATTTGTCCCATATACCATTTAAAAGTTGCCCAAAAGCCCTTAATTGGCAGCCAGTTTAACGGAGAGTGTAATGTTGTCGTTGATAAACTGATCCTTCAGTTCGGCAAAAACGGATTTCGACTGGTAGTTGACAGTCCACAGGGTACGGTCAATGACGAACGACTCTGTTGTAGCCACCAACTTGCCTCCTGCATTACTTACATGAGCATCAAAGACGATGCTTTTGGTAATACCCTTGATGGTCAGGTCTCCTTCAATCCGGTGAGTCACTTTGAGTGCAGCGGAAGTTGTACTTTTTAACCTGCTTACTTTGGTAATCACAAAGCTGGCTGTGGGATATTTTTCAACGTCAAAGAAATCAGAAGATTTCAAATGGCCCACCAATCTCTGGTTCATGCCCTCATCCTTCAGATCGAGGTTAACAATGGAATTCATGTCAATTACAAACGATCCGCCGGAAATTTCATTTCCGGCCAGTTGGATGGTGCCTTCAGTAAGTTTAACAGTTCCGTTGTGCTCGCCGCCAGGTTTCTTGCCGAGCCAGTTAACAAGGCTCTCATTGGTATTAACAGCCATCTTATTTGCGGTAGCCTTTTTAGCACTTGCTTGTGAGTAAGCAGCAAGACTAACAAGGACAAAGGAAGATAACAATATGACTTTTAGCATATGCAATTTCATAGTTTACTAATTTAAATTGTTGAATACTTGATATTATCTATTAAACAAGCAAAAGCCAATTTGGTTCAATAAGTTTAATCTTCTTAACTGTCAAGCTCCCTGGTAATGTTGATGGCGGCAATGGTGCCATCAGCAATTGCTGTGGTGATCTGACGGTACTTTTTGCTTCGTACGTCACCCACAGCATAAACATCCTTCAGGCTGGTGCGCATGTCTTCGTCGGTTTTCAGATAACCCCAGTTGTCGAGTTCCAGATTTCCACCAAAGAGATCAATATTGGGTTTCAATCCAACAAAAATAAAGATGCCGTCAGCCAAAAGCTCCCTGTTTTGCTTCGTGTCCAGGTCTTCCACCACAACGGACATCTTGTCTCCCGTTCGCGAAAATGACCTGGGCTCGTGCCGGTAAAGTACCTGAACCCGGGGATTGGCCAAAAGCTTTTCCTGGGCCTGTTTGTTGGCCTGAAACTTATCCAGCTGGTGCACCATGGTTACTTTTGATGCAAATTTTGTTATAAACTCGGCTTCTTCCACAGCTGAATTGCCCCCGCCAATTACAATAACCTCCTTATCTGCGTAATATTTGGCATCGCAAGTGGCGCAGTAAGATATTCCCTTGCCCTTAAATTCTTTTTCTCCGGGAACATTCAGGTAATTCGGTGAAGTTCCTGTGGCAATGATGATCTTTTTTGCCCTGATTGTTTCATATTCATCAATCACAATTTCTTTCTGCTCCAGGTTAACGTGAGTAACATCAACAGCCACTTTGAAAACACTGCCGCATTTTTTGGTTTGTTCCGACATGTTGTGCGACAGCATGTATCCGGGCTGGGGATCAACGAATCCCGGGTAGTTTGACACCTGGTGTGTAAGGCTTACATGTCCGCCCGGCAAACCGGTATCTATCAGCACCGTATTAACGCGTGCCTGGCAAAGGTATAACCCTGCCGTGAGCCCACCCGGACCGCTGCCTATAATAGCTACATCGTAGTGGTTTGTGAATGGTTTCAGGCTGCTTTTAATTGAATTAACCTTTTCCGGTGAAATCATTGAGTTCAGGTTGTGCATAATTTCAGACCTTTTGATGCCGCCGGTTAACCGGATACCCACTTCCCTGCCCTTTTCAAAGAAAATCAGGGTTGGGGAACCATGTACACCCAGTCGTTCCGCCAGGTCACGGTTCTGTTGCCTGAATACTTTCAGGAATTTGACATCATCACCATAAATAGCTGCCAGAGATTCAAACTTGGGAGCCAGTGCTTCACATGGCGGGCATTCCGAAGAATAGAAGTCGAGTACAACCTTATTTGCCTGCAACACCTCTTTCTCAAAATCTGATGATACGATTTCTTTCATATTTGTTTTTAATAAATGAATAATCTATCCGGATGCGGGTAAAAAACCAACTGTGGTATTACATCTTTTTTCCGTACAATGCGAATCCCATTTCCATCAACTCTTTCACCGGA
This sequence comes from uncultured Bacteroidales bacterium, assembly GCA_964438935.1. Classification (GTDB taxonomy): domain Bacteria; phylum Bacteroidota; class Bacteroidia; order Bacteroidales; family UBA10428; genus UBA5072. Next base: position 1,496 of record CAYTNC010000043.1, on the reverse strand, counting down.
CGGCAATCAGGGGCGTGCAACTGTTTGTCGCGGTTGTAAGCAACACTGGCGCACCCGCCACCGCATAACAACCTCAGGTTGCACGAATTACAAGCGCCGATACTGAGCACATCGCGCTGTTGCCACAATTCAACCTGATTTTTATTTAAGGTAACGTGCGGCCAGAAGGTGCCCAATTCTTCTTCCGGTTTGCCAACAGTGGCAGTGCATGAGTAAATTCTGCCTGTGTAATCAAAAGCCCATTCGGTTTTGCAACCGGGACAGGAATCAAACAACGGATCGGGCAGTTCGTCATTTTCAAACAAAAACCTGGACACAGAAAAAGCGGGTTTATGAAAACTCAGGATTTCGGGGTGTTCCCCAATCAGATTGAAGAGGTCCTGATACATTTCAATCCGGGAATAAAGCTTCGACTGTTGCGACTGGCAGTAATGCAGTTCATAGTTCCGGCCCAGCTGGGTTTTAAACCCCGTATGGCTGGTCCATCCCCGGTTGATTGCAAAGTCAGCCAATTCCGGCAATGAATTCATATTGTCACGGTCGAGCACCACTCTCAGGTTAACGGGAATTCCTGACTTCAGGGCAGCATCAATACCCGCCGTGATGTTGCTGAAAGTACCCTGTCCACCTTTCAGTGATCGTCTTGAGTTATGAATTTCCTCGGAGCCATCCAGGGTGACCTGTACCTCGCGGATGGCAGCAGTGGCCAGGAGCGGAACATAGGCTTCCAGGGAATAACCGTTGGTGACCACGGCCAGCTCAAGGCCATTTTCATTGCAACGGCTTATGAAGTGTTCCAGGAATTGCCTGTTACTGTCTCCTGCAAGCAGTGGTTCACCGCCAAACAACGTAACATATTTCTTTTTGCCTGCAAAATGCGCATTCACATAACTGAAAAAGGCATCCGCCACAGTGGCACTGTTTTCTTCATTGTGTTTGGGATAGCCCTCCTGATAACAATAAGAGCAGGCAAAATTGCACGCGTAGGTTGGAGCATAGAAAAGCTGAATTTCATCTGTATCACGCGAATCCAGAAAATCCAGGTACCTGAGCCGGAAACGTTTCCGTTCTTCATCCGGATCAACAACGTATCCTTTCTCAATAAACCCGCTGTTATTCAGGATCCGGTTATCAAAAACATCCCGGGCCTCATCAGATGACAGCAAATCAGCATTTCCCGAAAGCGCGTTGACTATGAAGTAATCGCCTGATTGATGAACTTTTGAGATAATATTGTGCTTCGAAAGTTCCATCTTTCACCTATGGATCAGTCGTGGCAACCGGCAACAATTTTGGATGTTTTGGCGCAGCACTGGGCCACTTTCTGCTTCTTCGTAGCCTTCTTTTTACTTGTTAATGATTTCATATTGTGCTTATTTATTATTGTTATATTTTGCTATTGGCTTTTGGCCTTTGGCTGTTGGCTATTGGCTATTGGCTGTTGGCTATTGGCTATTGGCTATTGGCTGTTGGCTGTTGGCTGTTGGCTGTTGGCT
>CAYTNC010000042.1:0-17357 GCA_964438935.1 uncultured Bacteroidales bacterium | reverse complement strand
GAGACGCACAGCAGTGCGTCTCTACGTGTTTATAAAATACCCTGTAATTCGGTGATTTCCTGTATTTCCCAGGTTGGTTCAATGACCGTCTTTTTATTCATGGTATTGCAAAATACCTGGTCGATTCCGGCATTCCATGCCCCCCTGATGTCGGCCTCCGGATCATCGCCAATCATCAGACAATCTTCTTTATGTGCATGCAGCGATTTAACGGCATACTCGAAAAACCGCTTGTCGGGTTTCTGATAACCCACCATCTCCGCCATAAACAATTTAGAGAAATAGCCCTGTAACCCGCAATTCTGAATTTTGCGCACCTGAATTTCAGAAAAACCGTTGGTGAGAATGTACATTTTATATTTTGCCGCCAGATACTCCAGGGTTTCATGTACCCCGGGAAACAGGTTGGTTTTCCGTGGAGCTGTATTCACATACAGTTCGCTCACCCGGCTGATCAATTCCCGGTCATCAATATTCAATTCGCCAAATGTCATTACCATGCGCTCTGTGCGCAGTTGATCTTTTTTAATTCTACCCTTGCGGTATTCCAGCCACAAGTGCTCGTTGTATTTTTCATACAACTCAAGAAACCCGTTAAAATCGGGAATCCGGCTGAAAAGATCCAGCTCATGGAATATATCCCGGAAGGCTTCCCGTGCATTTGCCTGAAAATCCCATAGTGTGTTGTCCAGATCAAAGAAAAGGTGCTTGTATGTCTTCAATTTATTGAATTATTGCTTATATATTTGCAGGGCGTAAATCCAATGCGCAAATGCAAAGGTACAACAGTACACCCTTCATATCAAACTATGGCAAAGTATTCAGTCGGCAAAGTTGCTGAAATCACCAAAGGAACACTGACAGGCAGTTCGGAACTTGTAATACAACATCTGTTGATCGACAGCAGATCGGCTGCAGCGAATCAATCGGCTCTTTTTTTTGCCATCAAAGGCAAAAACCACGATGGGCACAGGTACATTGCCGAACTTTATCAGCAAGGTGTTAGGGCATTCGTGGTTTCTGAACTGCCCGAAGAGAAGATATTTCCTGAAGCAGGCTTCATTACCGTGACAGATACAATGCAGGCGCTGCAGGAACTGGCTCGTTATCACCGTGAACATTGCACGTGCAAGGTAGTAGCCATATCGGGCAGTAATGGCAAAACCATAGTTAAGGAGTGGCTTTTCCACTGTTTGTCGGATATATTTTCAGTTACAAGGAGTCCCAAAAGCTACAATTCGCAGGTGGGGGTTCCCCTGTCACTGATGTTGCTGGATGAGAACACCTCTATGGGTATCTTTGAGGCGGGAATCAGCTTTCCCGGTGAAATGGAGCGGCTCAGGCAAATGATACGGCCTGATGTGGGCATTTTTACCAATATTGGTGAGGCACACCAGGAGAATTTCATCGACACGATGCAGAAAATTGATGAAAAGCTGAAGCTTTTTTACAATTGTCAGACCCTCATCTATTGTGCCGACCATGAGTTAATCCACCAGGCCGTACGAAAAACCAGGCAGCTCGAAAAGGTGAAACGCATCACATGGTCCGTAACAGGAGCGGCCGATATTAAGGTAAAAAACATAATACGGGAAGCCGAAGGAACATCTTTCGAGGTAAATTACCTCGATGAAACCATTGCCATCCGCATTCCGTTCACCGATGCTGCATCATTTGAAAATGCCCTACACTGCTTAGCCCTGATGCTGGTGCTCAAAATTAACCGGGATAAAATAGTTACCCGCATGAATGATTTGCCTTCGGTTGCCATGCGGCTGGAACAACGAAGTGCCATCAATGGCTGCACCCTGATCAATGACAGCTACAATTCCGATTACAATTCGCTCTCCATTGCGCTGGATGTGTTGAACAGGCAGTTTCAGCATAAAAATAAAATGCTCATCCTGTCCGACATTCTCCAAAGCAGCAGGCACCCTGATGAGCTTTACCGGCGCGTTGCAACACTGATCAGGGAAAAAGGCGTTACACGCATCATTGGCATCGGCAGTGAAATTCAAAAAAACGCTGCTTTTTTTGACCTTCCCGGTGAGTTTTACGAGACCACAAATGCCTTTATCAGCAACTTCAAGCCCGAAGTTTTTAACAGGGAGGCCATATTACTGAAGGGTGCACGAAGTTTTGAATTCGAAAAGATTGCCGCGCTGCTTGAACAGAAAAAACATACCACACGCATTGAGATCAACCTGAATGCACTGGTGCACAATCTGAATTACTTCAGATCATTGCTGAAACCCGGAACAAAAACGCTGGTCATGGTAAAAGCCTTGTCATACGGCAGCGGAAGGCATGAAATTGCCGGTGTTCTCCAATTTCAGGGAGTGAATTACCTGGGTGTTGCCATTGCCGATGAAGGGGTGAGCCTGAGGCAGGCCGGAATCACACTTCCGGTGCTGGTGATGAACCCCGAGCCGGAATCATTTGACACCATCATTCGCTACCGGCTTGAACCTGAGATTTACAGTTTCCGCATGCTGGAAATGTTTCACAAAGCAGTTATCCGCAATCAGGAAATCGATTATCCCGTTCACATCAAACTGGATACGGGCATGCATCGGATGGGTTTTCTGCAAGGTGAAATAAACGGTCTTTGCAGTGAAATAGTAAGGTATAAAAACATCCGGGTTTGCTCCATATTTTCGCACCTGGCTGGAAGTGATGAAGCTATTCATGATTCGTTTACACGGGAACAGGTTGATGCATTCCGTTTGAACTCGGATCAGATCATCGCGGCAATCGGCTATCCTGTAATCAGACATATTCTTAATTCCTCCGGCATCGAAAGATTTCCTGACGCCCAGTTCGATATGGTAAGGCTGGGAATCGGACTTTACGGAATCAGCTGTGTTGATTCCGCCAGGCTTCAAACCGTAAGCACGCTTAAAAGTACCATACTTCAGATTAAGGAGGTGCTGCCCGGTGAAACAGTAGGTTATGGCAGGCGCGGCCAACCCGCTAATCCAGCACAGATTGCTGTTGTGCCCATTGGGTATGGCGACGGATTAAACCGGCAACTCAGCAATGGCAGGGGCAGTTTCCTGGTAAAAGGTAAGCAAGTGCCTATCATCGGCAGTATTTGTATGGACATGACGCTGATTGACGTAACCGGAACAGGTGCCCGCGAAGGTGATGAAGTGATTATTTTTGGTGAAAAACCTTCAGTAGTTGATATTGCGGGCATCCTGGAAACCATACCTTATGAAGTGCTCACCGGAATTTCCGAACGAGTGAAACGTGTATACATTCAGGAATAGGCATGAAAGTATTCCTGGCAATCAATACAAAAACCTGGGGTGGTGGTGAAAAATGGCACTTCGAAACCGCCTGTGCGCTCAAAAACAAAGGCCACAACATCACCCTGCTTGCCTATGCCGGCAAAGAACTTTTCAGAAAATCACAGGCCGCGGGCATAAGTACCATACCAGTTAATGTGTCCAACCTGAGCTTCCTGAACCCGTTTCGCCTGCTCAGGCTCTTCTTCCTGTTTCGCAGGGAAAAGCCGGACATTGTTTTGTTGAATTCCTCGTCAGATATAAAAACATCAGGTGTTGCAGCCCGTTTGGCAGGAATCAGACACGTTGTGTTCAGGAGGGGAAGTGCCATACCTGTGAGGAACACGCTCTTGAACAGGCTGCTTTACCGGCATGTGATTACGCACATCATTGCCAATTCCGAAGAAACCAAACGAACCATTCTTCAGCATAACAACCGGCTTTTTCCTGCTGATAAAATCTCAGTAATTTACAACGGGATCAACCTTTCACAACTTGATACTTTACCGCCTGACAAGCTGTATCAGAAAATTGATGAAGAACTTGTAATTGGCAATATGGGCAGGATGGTGACCCAGAAAGGTCAGCAATACCTGATTGAAATGGCCCGCATACTCAGCAAAAAGGGTGTCAGGTTCAAGATTTTAATAGCAGGCTCGGGCCAGCTGGAGGACTCCCTGAAGCAAATGACCATTGAGTCAGGTGTTGAGGATAAGATTGTGTTTCTGGGTTTTATTGAGAATACAAAAGCCTTTATGGAAAGTATTGATATTTTTGCGCTGCCATCGGTTTGGGAGGGATTTGGATACGTGTTGGTGGAAGCCATGGCATGTCGGAAACCTGTTGTTGCATTCCAGGTCAGCAGCAATCCGGAAATTATTGCAGACTCAGTAACCGGCTTTCTTGTAGCCACCGGCAACGTTAATGAGTTTTGCATTAAGCTGGAAGAACTGGGCCGTAGCCCGGAATTACGCAACCAGTTGGGAACAGCCGGAAGAAAAAGGGCCGAGACTCTTTTTGATCATGAAAAAAGTCAGCAACAGGTTGAATCGCTTCTGATGAACCTGGTCAATTTATAAAATACGAAAGACACATATGGCATATAATTTTATCTTTGCTGATGCGTTATTAATAACTCCATAACATCATGAACATAGACCAGATCATTGCCAGAATCAGGGATCTTATCCGCTACATGGAAGAAAGAATCGTTCTCCGGAATGTTTTGCTTGCCATGCTGATTCTGTTTTTTGGTACTGCCATCATCATGCAGCTGTTGAAACTATATACCCGGCATAATCATGACCTTACCGTGCCTGATTTCTCAGGGCTGTCATTTGCAGAAGCTGCTGATGCGGCAAAAGGCAGGGATTTGCGGGTTGTTCTTTTTGATTCGATTTTTCTGGCCGATGCAGAAAGGGGAACCGTTGTGGAACAGCATCCGCGTGCGGGATTTATGGTAAAAAAGAACCGGAAGATTTTTCTTACCATGAACGCCATGAATCCTGAAAGGGTTGCTGCACCGAACCTGGTTGACCTCACCTTCATTCAGGCCCGTGCCAAGTTGGAATCGTTCGGACTGAAGGTTGGGCGTATTTCCTATGAACCCGACCTGGGAATCAATGTGGTGCTTGCCCAGCGGATCAGCGGGCACAATCTTACCCCCGGTGACTCTATTGTTAAAGGAGCTAAAATAGACCTGGTGCTGGGGAAAGGACTGAGTGACGAACAGGCTGCTGTTCCCAACCTGGTGGGTTTAACCCTTGAAACTGCCAACATTCTTGCTTCAGACAGGTTTCTGAGCGTTGGCGCTGCTGTTCGTGATCAGTCGATCATTACCGACGAGGATGAGCTCATCTCAATAGTATATAAGCAAAAGCCCGAACCCGGGCAAGGGATAACACTGCCCATGGGGTCGGCAATAGATGTATGGCTCACACTCGATTCAACCAAAGTTGCCCGATTCAATCACCCTGCCGATACGCTATAAATTTATGATTAACCGGTTCACCTACCTGTTGCTTTTTCCAACCCTGATCTTCTGTTCAGATCTCGCTGCCCAGAGCGTACAAGGTCTCAGTGAAAATCCGGTTATCAAACAATACCTGAACAGACAATCCAACACAAACAGTAAGCAATTCTCAATTTATAAATCTGCTGCAGAAGAAACCTTGCTGACACTGCCGTTTTTTGAGGATTTTTCAGTAATATCAGTGTTTCCCGACCCGGATAAATGGAGTGACCAGGGTGCATTTATCAATTCATCCTTTGACATCGATGCCATTTCTGTTGGCGTGGCAACACTTGATGCCATTGATGAATACGGAGAGGTTTATAACATCTCAAAAAGGCCTACCAGTTCAGATACGCTCACATCAAGAGGTTTTGACCTTTCATCCTATGTTTTTCCCGGCGACACAGTGCGACTGAGTTTCTTTTTCCAGTGTGGAGGAAGAGGAGAAACCCCCGAGTTTGGTGATTCGCTGCTACTTGAATTTTATTCTCCGGCTACCGCGCAATGGAGTCGGGCATGGGATACCACGCTGAATTACAATACAGAATTCCGCCAGGTAATTGTTGTGATTGACAGCGTGTATTATAAAAGCGGTTTTCGTTTCCGGTTCAGAAATTATACCAGCGTTTCACCCGAAAACGTTTTTGGAGGTGAGGGCGCAGTAGCCAATGCCGATTGCTGGAACCTGGATTATATTATGATGAATACACGGCCCGAGGCAGAGCACATATCAATCAATGACATCACACTTACTGAGCCTCCCAGGAACCTGCTCGGCTTTTATGAAACCGTTCCCTGGCTGCACCTAAATGAGGCACAGGAACTTACACGTAACTATATCACCTACCCTATACGCAACCTCAACAAGGATGGCGAGCCAAAAAACGTAGGAAGAAATTACTACGTGAAAGATTTGAATACCGGCATATCAGCATCCTTTGAAATCATCCGCGATCCGTTTTTACCGGATACACTTACCCGTATGGTTGATATGTTTACTGCTCCATTTGTAAGGGAAGATGATTCAGACGAAGGCACCCTGGAAGTGGTCAGTTACCTGGTTCCCGATGCCGGCCAGGAGCTTCAGAACGACACCTCGCGGTCTTTCATTCACTTCAGGGATTATTATGCTTATGATGACGGGAGCCCTGAACTGGGTTTTGGGATTAACAGCGAAGGAGCATTGCTGGCTTACCGGTTCAGAATTTTCCAAACCGACACCCTGCGAGCCGTAGATTTCTATTTTAACAAAACCAGGGGTGACCTTTATGCAGAGCTCACATTCCGGCTTTGTGTTTGGGAAGATAAAAATGGTGTGCCGGGTGATACGTTATATGTATCTTCTGAAACCTATACACCTGACTACACTGCTGACTTGCCTGAATTTAAGCGTATATATATTAACCCTGCTAAAGAACTGATTATAGCTGACACCTCCGTTTTTGTAGGCTGGAAACAAGAGACCGATCAATTTATGAACCTGGGGTATGATGTAAGCCGAAACAACCTGCCCAGAGTTTATATTCAAGAAGGATATCACTGGTACAACCCGTCGAATAGTCTGGTGCCAGGAACGCCAATGATCCGGGCAGTTTTTGGCGCCAAAAATATTCATAATGGTGTTCCTGTAATTACAGCTGTCGGTTCCGACGTGGTGCTTTACCCCAATCCCGTTTCAGGAACACTGCATATCAGATCATCAGAAACAAGGATTAGCGGTATCTCGGTTGTAGATATGACCGGCAGGCTGATTCACCGGCAAGAAGGGAATTGCAGCACCCTGGATGTTTCATTGATTCCGTCCGGAGTTTACCAGGTGCTGGTCTCCACTTCCGGAAACACGCAGGTGCATCGCAAAATTATAGTAGCCCATTAATCAGCCGGATGATGCAGGAGGAGTTTTTTGAACAATCGGAACTTTATGAACATCACCGGATTGTAGCCGATAAGGGGCAGGGCCTGCTTCGCATTGACAAATTCCTGTTCAACCACCTGAAAGGCGTTTCAAGAAACAAAATACAAATGGCCATCAGAGCAGGCAATGTGCTGGTTAATGAGAATTCCGTAAAGCCCAATTACCGGGTGAAGCCCGATGACCTGATCACCATAGTACTTCCCTACCCGCACCGGGAGTTTGAAGTGCTTCCCGAAAACATTCCCATCAACATCATGTATGAAGATGAACACCTGATTGTGGTGCACAAGGAACCTGGCATGGTTGTTCATCCCGGCCATGGTAATTATACAGGAACACTCATTAACGCGCTGATGTGGCATTTGAAGGACCTGCCCCTGTTTCAAAGCGGTGAAATCAGACCGGGCCTGGTGCACCGTATTGACAAAGAGACTTCCGGAATTCTGGTTATAGCAAAAACAGAGCTTGCCTTAAACCGGATGGCCCGGCAGTTTTTTGACCGCACTACCAAACGAACCTACCACGCCATTGTATGGGGCACCTTTGAAACACCTGAAGGCACTATTGAAGGGAATATCGGACGATGTATACGCGATCGCCTGAAGATGCAGGTATTCCCCGACGGAGAAAACGGCAAACATGCCGTAACCCATTACAGGGTACTTGAATCACTGGGTCATGTAAGCCTTATTGAATGCCGGCTTGAAACAGGAAGGACCCATCAGATAAGGGTGCATATGGAATACATCAACCACCCTATCTTTAATGATGAGCGCTATGGTGGCAACAAGATTCTGCGTGGAACTGTGTTTTCAAAATACAGGCAATTCGTTGAGAATTGTTTCGAAACACTTCCCCGGCATGCACTGCACGCAAAATCTCTTGGTTTCAGACACCCCGAAACAGGCAAGGAAATGCATTTTGACTCCCCACTTCCCAACGACATGCAGCAGGTAGTGGAGAAATGGCGTAATTATCTCTCAAACAGGGAACCCTGAAAACTATTGTTTAACAACAATTTCTGTTTTCGGCAAAATAACCCTTACTTAGGTTCATCGTCAGGACCAGGACCCGGATCCGGATCCGGATCCGGGCCCGGAAGGTCAGGAGCCATTGATAAGAAAGATCTGCCAAAAAAATCATCAACTCCTGAAGGTGTTAATGCTCTCATAATTAACCGTCTTAGTGTGTTTTGTTATAAAGATAGCTCAATTTTACTCCACAATCAATTATTATTATGCCTATTTTTAGGCGGCTAACCGACACATCCCATGCCTGTTATTTCATACGTTAAAGCCTTCCGAAATGTCATCACATGGATTGTAATCCTTTTGATTGCCCCCCCAGTTTGCGCATCTGCAGGGGTGCATCCGGATGGCCGATATATTGATAGCTTGATGCGGAGCGCCCAATTCGACAAAGCTTTATCCATGATAGATGATAGCAGGAAAAGTGAATCTGATAAACACAAAAATGCTGATTTGTTGTTACTGCAAAGTCAGGTATTGTTGAAGCTGGGCAATTACAGTATGGCAGGAAAAGCCATTTCAGATGCGTCAAGAATTATGGCCTCACTTAACAATCCCGGTTATAAGCTTCAATTTTTTTTAGCACTTCAGAAAGCCAGGCATGCCGGATTTCTATGGCACCAGGAGGAATACCTGCGTTGGCTTCAGCATGCCAAAATCATACTAAAATCAGCCGGAAATGCCAATTCGTCTGATTATGCTCTATTGCATGAGGAATTTGGATTTTACTATATGCGACAGAAAGAATACCGGAATTCGGCAAATTATTTCGAGATGGCCCTGAAAGAGCTGGATGAAACAACATGGAGCGGAAGGATCAACGCAAACCTGTTGCAGATTAGGCTAGCGGAAATTTACAGGCATATTGATAAAAAAGAGGCTAAAAAGTACATAGAAAAAGCTCTTTCATACCTGGATCATTTAAAAAAACCTCAGCATCCGGCAATCACTGAAAATTACCTGTATGCATCGGAATACCTGATTTTAACCCATGGTGCCCGGGGGAAAATAAAAGACTTATTAAGTGAAGCTTCTTTGATTATTGCCGATCATTATGCCGCGGATCACTTTATAAATGGAATACTGTATTACCTGAAAGGAAAGTCGGAATACAATGAAAGAGACTTTGAAAATGCGTTTCTGTTCAGCACGCGGGCGGAAAGCATTGCAGCCAGGTATCCGTTACTAAAAGAATACCGGGTTACAAACCTGTATTTGATTGCCAACAACTATTACCATTATTACAAAAAAGATTTTGCACAAAGCCTTGCTTATTATTCGCTTGCTTTGGAAAATTTGAAGGATATCCAAAAACCTCCGCTTTCAGCAATCTACCAAGGCATAGGTTTGGCCTGGTTGGAGCTGGATAACCGGGAAAATGCCAAAAAGTATTTGCTCAAGTCGCTGGATGCATCCAAATTCCCCGAGACGGTTAACGACAGTATCACACGCTCCAACGCTTACCTGAAAATGGCAGGAATTGAACTGAGTGAAGACAATTATGTGCTTGCCCAGGTTTATCACAGAAAAGCCATTGAAACACTGCCCAAATACAACCAATACAGAAAACAGAAGCAGGTTACCTACTATGAAATAGGCAGCACCTATGCCCTGCATCATGAAACCATGAAGGCTCTTCATGCCTATCAGCAATCAATCATATTTTCGTGCAGGAATTTTTCAGACACCTCTATTTTAGCAAATCCCTCAATTTCAGATATACTGCTGAATGATAAATTGCTTATTGAATGCCTGACAAAAAAAGCTTACGCTATTTACCAACTCTATGAGAAAGAAACCCGGAAACCTGAATACCTGAAAGCATCATTGGCATGCCAGGAACTTGCCGTGAAGCTAATGGACTATCAGGCTGTGGATATCGACGAGGAAAACTCAGGCCTGGATTTTTGCACAAGGAATCCAATAGTTCTAAATAACGCAGTAAGCTATGCCACCCTACTCCACCTGAAAACAGGCGAACGGTTTTATGCAGAAAAGGCTTTCGGATACTCCGAAAAAAGCAAAATGCAATTGCTGACTGTAAAATCCAAAAGAAGAGGTATGCTCATGCAGGCCGGAGTGCCGGATTCACTAATCAGCAAGGAGGAAAGAATTGTCAATGAAATTATGGATATCGAAAACCGCATTCATCTTGATGCAGAGGATTTGCTCGGCGCCATTTCCGATGACAAGCTGCTGATCAGACTTAACCGCTTGTATGCCCAGCGCGATGAACTTGCAGGGTTAATCAAAAGAGATTACCATGCATCAAGCCTTTCACAGTTTGAAATGGTACCGGATGGAATTGCCAGGGCGCAGCAAATGCTGGATGAAGAACAGGTTCTACTTGAATTCCAGTTGCTAAACACTGAAATCATCACTTTTGTGATCAGAAAACATGATTTCCACATCCACTTTCAGTTCATTGATAAGGAAGTACCGGCAATGATCCGCCAGTTGCGTAGCGTCATTTCTTGTGATCCGTTGCTGGCATCATATGACAGCACCTATTATTCCTTTGTTGAGGCATCGTCTTTTCTTTACGATAAGCTCATTCGTCCGGTTTACGAGCAAATCAGAGGCAAACGTCTCATCATTGTTCCACACAACGATTTGACACTGTTTCCCTTTGAAATCCTGATTTCCGGTGTACCCGCGCAGCATGCAAGGCCCGGTTACAAATCGCTTCAATACCTGATCAGGGAATTCCCGGTAACCTATGCCTTTTCTGCCAACCTGTTGCAGGATAGGCAAAATAAAAAAAAGAAAGTAAAAGGTACCGGCATCTTTCTCCCCGATTACAGTACATATCGCAACAATCGCATAAAGGATCAGCTGCAAGAACTTAAAGGCGCTGCCGGTGAGGCTGCATTGATCAGAAAGATTAGCCATGGCAGGCTGTTTGATGGAACACAAGCAAATGAGGCGAGTTTTAAAAAAAAGGCCGGGCATTTCAGAATTTTACATATCGCTGCACACTCTTTCCTGGATGACCAAAATCCGTTGCTGTCGTACCTGGTAATGAGCGCCCCCGATGATACTGTTGATGACAGTAAATTACATGCTTTTGAAATCATGCAGCTGAAAATAAATGCTCAACTGGTGGTGTTGAGCGGATGCAACACCGGCTACGGGGTTTTGCGCAAAAATGAAGGACTCATCAGCCTCACGCGCAGTTTCCTGTATACCGGCGTAAGAACCGTTGCCTATACATTATGGCCTGTTGCTGATGCATCAGGAGCAAAGATAACCGGAAGCCTGTATAAAAAACTGCGGCAGCGCTACCGACTTGACGATGCCCTTAGGGACTCAAAACTTGAATTTCTTGAAAATGCAGATCCAGTTACAGCGCATCCATTTTACTGGGCCGGTTATGTAGTTGCGGGTAAAGCAGACCGATTGGTTATCAGAAAACACGCCAGGCTGATAATCAGCCTGGCTTCTATAATAACCCTATTGATGGTGTTCCTGTTTTTGAAGAAATTCAGGAACCGAGCTTCCTGAGTATCCGGTCAGCTTTTTCAGCGTAATACCCATTAAATTCCTCTATCTTACTAAAAGTCGCAATTGCCTCTTTTGTATTGTTGTTATGAAGTAAAGCAAGAGCCAGGTACCAGTTGCGGTGCTCCAAAAGAGGATGGTTCCAGTCAGGTGCAATAACACGGAATGAACGTATGGCTTCTGGGGCTTGGTCCAGGGCAAGGCAGGTCAGTCCTTTGTAAAACCAGGCAAGATAATCGCTCTGATTTTCCGATATCAGATCATTCAGTTTTTGAAGGGCCACGGAATAATCTCCGTGACCATAATCCAATATGGCATTTCCCAGGGTTGTCCCTTCAGACTGTGTTGAGCGCATGACTATATCTGTATTATACGCGGTGTAATACTGATCAAACAGCTTATCGGGTTTTGCGCCATTATAAAGAGTGAATTTCAGTATGGCTGCAATACCCAGCAAAACAAGAAACAAGGCAGCATATCGCATCATGCTTTTAAACCTGGAAACCGATTTTAAGGAATGTTCCAAAGCTAAGGATTCATGTTGTGTTTCAAAATAAGCAGCATCAACTTGTTTTACCAATGAATGAAACTGATTAAAATCCTTATCGCGGATGCCTTCATTTACCTCCTTATGCAATGCATAAAGCCGATTGAACTCAGCGTCAAATGAAAGTCGTTCTTCAAACTGCTTCCGCTCTAACTCATTCAATGTACCACTAAGATATTCTTCAATTAATTTAGTTGTTTCCATAACTCACTTCGTTAAGATCTAACTTTTGTTTTACCTGATCAATTAAACGCTGTTTACAGCGGTATCGCCTGTTTCTGGTATATTGTTCACTGGTATAACCCATGAGCACCGTAATTTCAGCTATTGAGCAACCTTCAGCAGATAACGCAAGCACCTTTCTGCATGCTTCGGAAAGATGCTCAAAGCATATTCTGTAAAAAGTCATCCTTTCGTTTTTATCACTGATCATCTCAATGTCCGAGTCCAGATCCACAAAATCCTCCTGGTCCAGCGATTTATGTGAGACCTTCCTGCGCCGGGCCAGTTCCTTCAGCCATAACCTGCGCGATACTGAATACACAAAGGTGCCCAGGGAACATGAAAGCACAAAGCTTTTGTCCCTTGATTTCTGAAACAACACCATCAGTGCATCCTGGAAAAGATCCCTGGCATCCTCTTCACTTCCACTGTTGGAAAGGACATGCCTTCTAACATTTTTAAAATAAAGAACATAATATTCCTTCAGCACTTTCTCGTCCTGAGTGATCAGTCCTTGAAAAAGTTCGTTATCTGAGAATTTAACTGACCTCATTCTATGCTTTATACCCTAAAATCCAAAAATGTAACATCACCAGAACATTTTTTTGACGAAAATCCTGGTCTGTAAATATAAGCAAATAGATGATTATGGCTATTGGCTATTGGCCATTGGCTATTGGCTGTTGGCTAACAGCTAAAGGCTAACAGCTAAAGGCTAACAGCTAACAGCTAAAGGCTAAAAGCTATTACCTGAACGAATCAATAGGGGCGCAGGTGCAAACCAGGTTGCGGTCGCCATAAGCATCGTCCACTCTGGAGACGGTTGGCCAGAACTTGTTTCGTTTACTCCATTCGTCGGGGAAAACTGCCTGCTGCCTTGAATAAGGATGCGCCCAATCTGCAGAGGTGATTACCAATTGTGTATGTGGGGCGTTCTTCAACAGGTTGTCGGTTTTATTGCCCTCGCTTGCAACGGCAGCAATTTCAGAATGGATGGATATCAGGGCAGCCACAAATCGATTTAGCTCATAGAGCGATTCGCTTTCCGTAGGTTCCACCATCAATGTGCCGTGAACCGGAAATGACAGAGTTGGGGCATGAAATCCATAATCCATCAATCTTTTGGCAATATCGGTTTCGGTTATGTCTGCCTGGGATTTGAAGTTTCTGCAATCGAGGATCATCTCGTGACCCACAAATCCTTTTTCTCCGGTATAAAGCACCTTATAATAATCTTTCAGGCACGATGCCAGGTAATTGGCATTGAGTATGGCAATCTTTGTGGCATAGGCAAGGCCTTCACTACCCAGCAGGCTGCAGTAGGCATGTGAAATGCACAATATGCCGGCACTTCCCCATGGTGCAGAAGCTACAGCAGTGATGCCTCTTTTTCCGCCAGTTTCAACAACCGGGTGTGAGGGTAAGAAGTCAACAAGGTGGTCAGCCACTAAAATTGGGCCTACACCGGGTCCACCACCTCCGTGAGGAATAGCAAAGGTTTTATGCAGGTTCAGGTGACAAACATCGGCACCAATGGTTGCCGGGTTGGTAATGCCAACCTGTGCATTCATATTGGCACCATCCATGTAAACCTGACCGCCAAACTGGTGGATCAGAGCAGCCATTTTCATTATTGCCGACTCAAACACGCCATGCGTCGACGGGTAGGTAATCATAAAGGCAGCCAAAGTATCCTTATGCATTTCAGCCTTGGTCTTCAGGTCCGGCAAGTCAACATTGCCCTGCCCGTCGCAGTTTACAACAACCACCTTTAATCCGGCCATAGCAGCACTGGCCGGATTGGTACCATGCGCTGAGGCAGGTATTAATACCACGTTGCGATGTGGCTCGTTCCGGCTTTCAAGATACTTCTTAATTACCAGAAGGCCTGCATATTCACCGGCAGCACCTGAATTGGGCTGAAATGAAACACCGCTGAACCCGGTAATCACTTTCAGAAAATTGGCCAGCTCACTGAAAAGCTGGTGATAGCCTGCAGCCTGATCAGCCGGCACAAAGGGATGCAGGTTGCCAAATTCGGGCCAGCTGAGTGGAAGCATTTCCACTGCAGCATTCAATTTCATGGTACAGGAGCCCAATGGTATCATGCCCTGCATAAGTGAGAAATCCTTTCTCTCCAGAAGTTTGATGTAACGCATCATTTCAGTTTCACAACGGTATCTTCTGAAAAGCTCCAGTTTCATAAAATCATCTGCTCTGAGGAATCTGCCGTCAAGACTGTTTTTGCATATCTCATCAGACTTTACTGGCAGCGAGGGTTTATGGGCAGCAAGCGAAAAAACTTCAACTACACCATAAATATCGTTAGCACCTGTGGTTTCATCAACAGTGATACCTATACAGCCATCAGCAAAGTATCGGAAATTGATCCCTTTCTCAAGGGCTATTCTTCTGACCTCCTGTGCATTCATCCCTGCCGGTAAGGCAATACAAAGGGTATCAAAAAAATCTTTGTTAATCTCATCAAAACCCAGGGAATTCAATTTGTCGCGCAGCAGCACTGCCGACTGATGTATCCGGGTGGCAATGGATTTTAGTCCATCAGCACCGTGATAAACGGCATACATACCGGCCATAGTGGCAAGCAGGGCTTGGGCAGTGCAGATATTGGAAGTAGCACGTTCGCGTTTTATGTGCTGTTCCCTGGTTTGCAGCGCCATGCGCAAAGCCGGTCTGTTTTCACGGTCAACGGTTACGCCGATAATGCGACCCGGCATGTATCGTTTGTAGCTTTCACCGGTAGCGAAATAGGCAGCGTGTGGTCCGCCATAGCTTATGGGTACTCCAAAGCGCTGGGTGGAACCAACAACCACATCGGCACCCCATTTACCCGGTGGAACCAGCAGAACCAGACTCATGATATCGGCAGCGGCAACTATGGGAATATTACGCGAATGAGCCTTTTCAGCCAGCTTTCGGTAATCCCGCACCCTGCCCTTGTCATCAGGGTATTGTACCAATAAACCAAAAACACCCTGTTCGGCATCCAACTGATCCACATCTCCTTCAACTATTTCGATATCCAGGGCAGTTGCACGGGTCTTCAGCACACACAGGGTTTGGGGGAAGATATTCACATCAACAAAAAACCGGGCGTTACCGGCGGCCACAGATTCTTTGGATCGTGCATTATATAGCATGATCATGGCTTCGGCGGCGGCGGTTCCCTCATCCAGAAGCGATGCATTGGCAATTTCCATGCCGGTAAGCTCCAGAACAACGGTCTGAAAATTCAACAGAGCTTCCAGTCGGCCCTGTGAAATTTCAGCCTGATAAGGCGTATAGGATGTATACCAGGCGGGGTTTTCAAGGATATTACGCTGGATAACCGCGGGCATTACTGTTCCGTAATAGCCCATACCTATGTATGTTTTGAACAGCTTATTCTTTCCTGCAATTTCCCTTATGCGGCTGAAGTATTGGGCTTCACTGATGCCATTTGCCAATTTCAGTTCCTCCTTAAGCCTGATATCTTCCGGGATGGTTTTACTGATTAATTCATCAAGTGATTTCACACCCGTCTTTTTCAGCATAGCTGGTATTTCGTCGGGTTGCGGCCCGGTGTGGCGGAAAGCAAAGTGTTCTCTATTCATAAACATGATTTTGTTTGTCACATAATATCAATTCTAGTGGTAAAATTGACGTCACGAATTAATTTAAAAAAGGATTTGTGTCATATTCATGACCAATTGTTGTATGAGGTCCATGCCCCGGCCACACAACCGTATCGCGCGGCAGAATCATCAGTTTTTCCCGGATACCCTGAACCAGCAGATTATGGTTTCCCCCGGGCAGATCGCTGCGCCCGATGCTGCCGTTAAACAATACATCGCCGCAGATTACAAACCGATCCTCTTTGGAATACAGGCATATGCTTCCCGGAGCATGTCCGGGAACATGAATAATCTCAAGCTGCGAATTTCCAAACTGAACGTGATCGCCATGTGCAACAAGCCGGTCGGGGATCGGCGGCTTGTCTATTTCAAAGCCAAATAAACCGGCATATTTATCTGCTTGCTGAATCAGTTCAAGGTCATCTGAATGCATAATCACCGGACACTGAAAAGAATTCTTAACCCAGGCATTCCCAAAAACATGATCAAAATGACCGTGTGTATTCAATACAAATGCCGGTTTCAGGTTGTTGCCCTCAACAAAGGCTTTCAGCTTTTCTTGTTCCTGTTCACAATTACAGCCCGGATCAACAATTGCGCATGCCCGGGTTTCGTCATAAAGCACAAAACAATTGGCCGCTATTTCATTAAATACGAAGGTTTTAATAGTAATCATCAGAGATCAAAAATATTTTTAGTTCTCGCTGCAAGTTACTCTTTTCCTCCCAACATGGGAACGAAGACAAACAAACCGTGTTCAGTTTTTTTGCAGGTTTTGTCTTCTTGTTTTTCAATAAGCGTCATTACCTGGGAATTTGAATTACCCAAAGGAACAACAAGTTTTCCCCCGGGTTTAAGCTGATCCAGCAATTTTTCAGGAATAACGGGAGCAGCAGCAGTAATGATGATGTGGTCAAAAGGTCCGTATGTTGGCAATCCCTGATAACCGTCGCCATAGAAAAAATGGAGGCGGTAATTAAGCGCATTGAGCAGGGTTTGTGAAAGCAGGTACAATTCTTTCTGCCTTTCAATAGTATAAACTTTGGCCCCCATCTCGGCCAATACGGCTGCCTGATAACCCGAGCCGGTACCCACTTCAAGCACCTTATGCATGGGTTTCACTTCAAGCAGCTGGGTCTGAAAAGCCACAGTATAGGGTTGTGAAATGGTTTGGCCGGCCCTGATAGGAAAAGCCTGATCGCGGT
>CAYTNC010000041.1:16086-17434 GCA_964438935.1 uncultured Bacteroidales bacterium | reverse complement strand
CCATTGCTCACACTGAGTGCACTGCTATTTGAAGGGCCTTTCATCAGGCTTACAGATTGGGTTTATTGGTTGGTTTTAACTGAAGCCCTCTGTATTTCTGCCTGAATCCAAAGTATTGATTTGGACCGCTTGGGATCATTGGTGATTACCGTAACCGCTTTTTTCTGGTTTCCTTCACGACCAGCAGGGTTGAACTGAACTTTGATCAGCGCTGTATCACCGGGAGGTATCAATGTTTTTGCAGGTTGTACAGCTGTGCAACCACAACTTGCAGTAACTTTTCTGATCAACAGATCCGACTTTCCTTCATTGATGAGCTTGAAGGAGTGATCCACCGGGTCTTTACCAGGAATGCTTCCGAAATTAAATTCGTGGTGGTCAAACTTAACAACCGGGGCTTTGGCCATGTCTTCAGCTGTATAGGTCGAGAAATCCTCTTTTATGTTGGCGGTTATATTAAGCCTGTTTTTTGGAAACGTCTGCCCGTTGATCATCAGATCCAACCGGTCAACCACATAATCCCACTGATTGAGGTTTTCTGTAAGGTATTCAATTTTTATGCTTCCTTCCTGCTTTGGCCCGATAACCTCAGGAACACAGGTGTATTTAAGATGGGCCGGCACGGTTTTGAAAGTGAGGGTTGCTGGTTTATCACCCGAAGTATTCACAACCCTCAGGGTTTGTGTTTTCGTTTTTCCTTTTGGTATTTCTCCGAATGCTACATATATGTTTTCTATACGAACATCCCCAATGGCATATTTATAGATATCTGCGTCAGTGGCAACCGGAATTACAACTCCCCTGACCGACATGACAACCTGTGGTGTGGAAGCATTGCTTAGTACCTGCACCGTTTTACTGAAGGCTCCTGATTGTTTTTTGGGATCAAAGTTCACCTTGATGGAACCTGTTTTGCCGGGTAAAATGGGTTCACGGGGCCATTCGGGAACCGTGCAGCCGCAGGAGGCTTTGACTTCATTGATGATCAGAGGGGTTTTGCCATCATTTTTAAACCAAAATTCATGCGTAGAAATCCCCTCATCTTCTTTAATGGTGCCAAAATCATACTCCTTTTCAACAAAGGTGATCAGCGGTGTATTATTTTGCCCCCGGAGTATGGGTGCCGTCAGTGCAAGCACTATGATTGAACTGATTATTCTGATTTTCATGCAGGTCGTATTTATTGCTAATTCCAAAGGTATAAAAATTCTGGCACTTTAAGTTATTCGTTAATTATAGCTGTGAGCTGCGAGCTTAAGGCTAAAGGCTAAAGGCTAAAGGCTAAAGGCTAAAGGCTAAAGGCTAAAAGCTAAAAGCTAAAAGCCAATAGCCAATAGCCAATAGCCAA
>CAYTNC010000041.1:0-15986 GCA_964438935.1 uncultured Bacteroidales bacterium | reverse complement strand
GGCTAAAGGCTAAAAGCTAAAAGCTAAAAGCCAATAGCCAATAGCCAATAGCCAATCGCCGTGGTTCGTAATAATCACTAAATTTGCCGGGACTATTTGATATTATGCCTGATTCACCATGCAATTAATTACCACATCTGACGGCTCTCATACTCTTTTTGTACCCCGGCTGAACGAGCATTATCACTCCACTTTTGGAGCATTGACCGAATCACTGCATGTTTATATAAAAGCCGGTTTTGAGTCACTGACCGGAAAGCAGGAGGTGACGGTTTTTGAAGTGGGCTTTGGAACCGGATTGAATACCCTGCTGACATGCCTTTCATCTGTTGAGAATGGGATACATACCACCTATTACACCATTGAGTTGAATCCGCTTGAAGAAGAATTAACCCGACGGTTGAATTACGGCAATCTGATACCCGGGAAACTGAAACCCGGCGAATTGTTTACTTCAATTCACCGGGCTCCGTGGGACAAAACCGTAAAGATTCACCCGGATTTCAGTTTGCACAAAATACACGCCAGTCTGATCGGATACCGCCCTGATTTTTCTTATGACCTGCTTTACTACGATGCCTTTGCTCCGGATAAGCAGTCCGATATGTGGAGCCCGGAACTGTTCGCAACCCTGTTTGAGAAAATGAACCCCGGTGGCATTTTGGTAACATACTGTGTGAAGGGCGAAGTCAAAAGCATGTTGCGCCGGGCAGGATTCGAAATTGAAAAGTTGCCCGGTCCCCCAGGTAAAAGAGAAATACTCAGAGGCAGGAAACTTGCGTCCTGACCGGGACTCGGGACGATCTACCGGAGCGGCCGGAAAGAAAACAAGTATGGAATCAACAGGATTAACTTAAAAAAATTTGTCTGAAAAGATTAAATTATTACCTTTGCATTCCGATTTTAAAGGAATATTTAAATAAAGCATCAGCATGAAAAGAACATACCAGCCTTCCAACAGGAAAAGACGCAATAAACACGGTTTTAGGGAAAGAATGTCGACACCCAATGGCCGCAAGGTTTTATCGAGCCGCAGGGCGAAAGGAAGAAAGAGACTTACCGTTTCTGATGAAATAGCCAGCAAGTAAGCTGTCTGGTTTTTATACTCAGAGGAAGACTCCCGGATGCCTGATGGTTTCCGGGAGTTTTATTTTACATTCCGGGTATGATAATAGGTAAACGCGTTATCGGGGCACCCCTGATATCCCCGCCAGAGATTATAAAAATTAAACCAAGCTGTACCTGGAAGTGTGATCTCCCGCCAGGAGCAATCAGCCACCAGTCGCATTGATTCTTTGTTGTTGGTGGATATGCCAAAAGGCATTACAAACCCTTCATTCACCCCGGTCCATCGGTACCTGAATTTCAGATCTTCCTGGTTTGTGGAAAACTCATATTCAAGAACCGGAAGTTTGGTGTCAAATAGATACTTTCTGAAAAATGCGGTGAAATCTGAATTGGTATATTGGTTGACAAAGTTCACAAAATCATCCGTAGTCACTGTCTGATACCTGTAGCTGGTAGAGAAATCGTGTATCAGCCCTAGAAACAGCGTGTCGTTGTTTATGCAGCAACGCAGGCAATGCAGCAGCATGGCACCCTTGTTGTAGACATCATTGCCTGCAAAGGCGTTTTCGTTCACGTCACGATTTTGTACCATGGGCCACACGTTGAAAATGTACTGGCTTTTTTCGGTTAGTTCATACATGTATTCCTCTTTTCCCAGTCTGTCCTCCAAAAACATATATTCTGCATAGGTTGCAAATCCTTCGTGAATCCAGACATCAGCCATATCTGCAGCAGTTATCGAGTTTCCCCACCACTCATGGGCAGCTTCATGCACAATAATAAAGTCATAGATCTGGTTCCGGTATTCCTGCCGGTTGTTTTTGTCATAGCCGTTTCCATAGGCTATGGCCGACTGGTGTTCCATTCCTTCATAGGACGATTCAACCAGTCCAAATCCGTCTTTGGCAAACGGGTAGAAGCCAAAAGCCTTATTATAAAATGAAACTACTTCCAGTGCCTGTTTAAAGTGTTTTCTGGCAGCATCCAGGTTTCCCGATAGCACATTGTAGTCGAAGCGCAGCGTGTCTGTTCCATCCACCAGTGTATCAGAAAAGGAAGTGTATTTACCCACGTAAAAGGTCACGTTATAATTGTTAATGGGATATTCGGTAAGCCAGGTGAACCGGGTAAACCTTCCCCGGGTGTGTTCCACTTTTTCCAGGTCGCCGTTGGAAACAGCCTGGTAAGCTCCCGGAATTTCCAATGATAGTCTTACCGAGTCAGGCTTATCGCTGAGATGATCCTTGTTGGGCCACCAACTGCTGGCCCCCAGATGTTCACAAGCTACGCCCAGCCACAGGTTTTTATTTTCATCGCGTTTCCATACAAAACCGCCATCCCATGGCGGGTTGGGAGCATTCTGCGGCCTGCCCTGATATTCAATTGTGACCATGTGATGCTGACCGGGCGTAAGTTCTTCAGGGAAATCAATAAAAAGGGCATTGAATTCACGATGCCATGCAAGTAGTTTATTTTGCCAGAAAATTCCGTTGATGGTAAAATTGTCAAAAAGATCAATCTGGATCCGGCGGGTTGCATGTACCACATTGAAATAAATATCAGTACCTGCATCAATTCTTTTGCGACAGGGGATAATCTTAACCCGGATGTCATAATAGTTAACATCAAAACAGGTTCGTTCAGCTCTCAGCGCTCCCCGTAGAGTATCGGCGCGTGTGTATCGGGGCCGGTATCCGAGTTCGGGGTATACCTTCTCTTTTCCATAGAACTGCTTAACCAGAAGATCGGTAGTGAAACCGGGGTTGCACATGAATTCCGTGAAGCGCCTGTTTTCATTGACTTCCAGGTTTTGGGCGCTGACCAGGTCATGGCAGGCACTTTCCACATCACCCAGTGCGAACTTTGAGATACCCCTGAGGTCAAGAGCGCTGGAGAAATTGGGTGCCAGTTGCAGCAATGAATCGGTATATGAAACGACGCCATGATAATCTCGCAGATCATAGCACTTCAGACTTTTTTGCCACAGCGTGTCGGTAAGCTGAGCTTGAGTTAACGCTCCGCATAACAGGAGCATGAATACTAATGAGATTTTCATGGTGTAAATGTGCATTAAGTTGCATTCTACAGATGCCGGCATTGAGCCACGGTCATGGATTATAAGCGCTCTGGTTCAAAATCTTCATGTAATCGTCTTCTTCCATCAACCGGGTCAGTGTGAGATCCCGGTTCTTCTGCATGTATGATTTCACAATCCTGTAACCAATCCACACCGCTGCACGGGCCGGAGACCCCCGGCCAAAATCTTTGGTAAAAGGACCTTCCATAATGTACTTATTTATGGTAAGCTTGTCTGTGTTAAAAAGTAGTTTGTGCTCAACCAGGAATGCCCACATGGCTTTTTCTGCAGTGTTGAAATATTCCACGTCCGATCCGGTGAAGCCCCAATTTACCGAATCGGGCTGTTCCGGCAACAGGGCGCTGGTAAAATACAGCAGCTTACCCCGGTAGATCATATTGGTGATCAGGCTGTTGATCGAATCGTTAAAAGGGAATTCGGTTTCTCCCCAGAAGGTCATGCAGTCAGATGCAATCTTTTCAGGGTACATATTGGTCAGCAGGTAACTGTATATGTTCAACTGCCTGTAAAATTCCTCATCCCTTCCCAGGTATTTATCCAGACCAACGGCCAGGAGCGTGTCATCGGTTATGGCCGACTGGTTGAACCCTGAAATATAGGTAACCACCCGGGGTATGGGCTTATCCGGAAAATATTGGTGATAGTAGCTGAAGGCATTATTAAGTTCAGCATTCAGGTTGTTGAGATCCGGGAATATTTCTTTCACACGCCTGTAAACCAAATAATTGTGATAATTGCTGGCAAAGGCCTTGAATCGGGCTGGAAATTCCGGATTGTCAACACTTCCGATTCCCGTAATGTGGCAAAAATGCCTGAAGAAAATACCCAGCTCTTTGTCCCATAATGGAATGAGTTGCTCCATATCTGAAGGATCTGCTGAAAAAAGCATGTCCTCAAAGCGGGTAATGGAAATGCTCATTTTGTTTCCAGACACATTTGCCCTGAAGGGATCTTTTTTGCATGACGATACCATTGTCGGCAGCAGCATAAGCAACGCCAACATGTGAACTATTTTGGACTTTCTTTTCATATCTCCAAAAATAGCTGCAATTGAAACAACGACAAAATCTTTTTTCTGTTCCTGTTTAATAAGTGAACTTATTCTTTTTGAAAAAGGAAGAACTGGTTAAATTTGCCTTTTTACTAACCTAAATCTAGCATCGTGAAAAAGACTCTTGTAATCCTTGCTTTGTTAAACGTTTCCATTGTTTTTGCCCAATCCAATCTTCGTTTAGGAGTCAATATTGAC
The DNA here is from genome assembly GCA_964438935.1 of uncultured Bacteroidales bacterium. Lineage (GTDB taxonomy): Bacteria > Bacteroidota > Bacteroidia > Bacteroidales > UBA10428 > UBA5072. The sequence continues at coordinate 11,571 of CAYTNC010000041.1, read as the reverse complement.
CCCATGGCTTCCTGGCTCACACCAAAATCAGAAGGTATAGAAAAAGACGGAGCACGTCCCGGAATTGGTGGCGGGTTGGTAGTTGAATATTACTTTCACCCGAATTACGGAGTGGTAACCGGACTGATGCTTGCCACCCAGGGCGGTAATATACTCTACAATGATTCTATTTCAATTTCCAGCGGTAAAAACACCTCTGTGTTTGTTGGAAGAGGTGAATCGGTGGCCTTCAATTTAAGTTATCTGGTCATTCCCGTATCGCTGAAGTTAAAGACCAATGAAATGGGCTATTTTACCTACTATGCTCAATTGGGTTTAAACCAGCTGATCAACATCGGATCCAAGGGTACTTCCACAGATAAGGAGCTGAACAAGGACAATGTGGCCAGGGAAATCAACACATTCAACATGAGTTATTTTTTTGGTGGCGGTGTGGAATATAATGTAGGTGGACAGACCTCCATCTTTGCCGGCATTTTCTACAACAATGGTTTTGTAGATGTACTTACCAACAAGGATCACAAGGCGGTTTTAAATTTTCTGACTTTCAGGGTAGGCGTATTGTTCTGATAAATATTCCATGAAAGTTGCCATAGCTCAGCTTAATTTTACCATTGGTGCATTTGAAGAAAATGTTGAAAAGATTATCAGGGCAATCCGGAGAGCACGCCAGGAAAAAGTTGCCCTGGTAATCTTTTCAGAACTTTCAGTTTGTGGTTACCCGCCGCATGATCTGCTGGAGTCAAGAGATTTTATCCGGAAATGCGAAGACAGCATCGGGCTTATTGCCGCTGAATGTCATGGACTGGCTGCTATTGTAGGGGGGCCTTCGGTAAACCCGAATGCAAAAGGTAAAAACCTTTACAATTCGGCATACTTCATGTATAACGGTGCTGTGCAGCAGATTATTCATAAGACACTGCTTCCCACCTATGATATTTTTGATGAGTACAGGTATTTTGAGCAGAATACAAGTTTTGAGCTGGTTAGCTACAAGGGCTTCAATATTGCCATTACCATTTGTGAGGACCTGTGGTTTAAGCAACCTGTATTAACCGGTTATGGCAGGGACAGGCTTTACTCGGTAAGCCCGATGGAGGAGATTTCGCGGTTGTGTCCGGATTTCGTTGTAAACATTGCAGCATCACCTTTTTCACACCTTCAGGGCGAGATCAAGGCTGAAATTCTAACCGACAATGCATCGCATTACAGGATTCCCATTTATTATGCCAATCAGGTTGGAGCTCAAACGGATCTGATTTTCGACGGAGGATCAATGGTAGTTACCCCGGCAGGCATTGTGAGCCGGATGAAACTTTTTGAAGAGGATTTCGCAGTTTTTGACACCGACGGCATTATGGCCGCTTCTGCTTCTTCTTCACTTATTCCTTCTCATGACGATATATCGCAGATTCATGATGCCCTTATTTTAGGTATCCGGGATTATTTTGTTAAAACAGGATTGAAATCCGCAACGCTGGGACTCTCAGGGGGAATTGATTCTGCCGTTACACTGGTTTTGGCTGTCAGGGCGCTGGGGGCAACAAATCTCAGGGTACTGTTGATGCCGTCGCAATACTCATCGGACCACTCAATTGCTGATGCCGTAGTGCTTGCCCGCAACCTGGGAGTGCGCTATGATACTATTGATATCCGCAATATTTTTGATGAATACAACCAATCGCTCCGCGATTTATTTAAAGGATGCCCGGCTGATGTAACTGAAGAGAACATTCAAGCCCGGGTGAGGGGAAACCTGCTGATGGCTGTTTCCAATAAATTCGGCAACATGCTGCTGAACACTTCCAATAAAAGCGAAGGCGCAGTTGGTTACGGAACACTGTATGGTGATATGAGCGGTGGCCTGTCGGTATTGGGAGATATTTACAAGACCGATGTGTACCGGCTTGCCCGTTATATAAACCGGGAACAGGAGATCATACCGGAGAACAGCATCACCAAGCCACCTTCGGCTGAGTTGCGGCCCGGACAGCAGGATTCAGATTCGCTTCCTGAATACGATCTGCTCGACAAGATTCTTTTCAATTATATTGAGATGAAAAAATCAGATGAGGAGATCATCGGGGAAGGGTTTCCGGCTGAGATGGTCCGAAAAACGATCCGCATGGTGAATAAGAATGAGTTTAAGAGATATCAGAGTCCGCCTGTTTTGAGAATTTCCACCAAGGCATTTGGGCCTGGCCGGAAGATGCCGCTGGTGGCAAAATACTAATTTATTTTAATCAGCAGCTGGTCATCGTTAAACTTCACCAGGTTGTTATCCATCATCCATTGCAGCACCTCGATGAGCTTTTCGCGTTTTACAGGTACTTTTTCAATCAGGTTTTCCAATGAGGTGGGTTCAAGTGCAATAACACTGAACAAATCATCACGGATGACCCGGAATTCATCCTGGTTGAGCCGGTTTTCGCCTTTTTCCCGGCACACGTCGCACTCCCCACATGAAGGAGCATTCAATTCCCCAAAATATTCAAGGAGCACCTGACTCCGGCACCTGTCATTTTTCCTGGCGTAATTCAGGATGGCATTGGCCCGTTCCTCATACCTTTCCCGGCGTGTCTGGTAGTTTTCGCGCGAAATATAAATCGATTTTTCATCAAGTCGTTCTTCGAAAAAAACCACCATGGGCGTCCGCTTTTGTGGCAGGTAGTTAATCACATGAAGGGTCACCAGCTTGTTCAGGTATTGTCTTACAACCTCAAGTTCAACATTGGCGCGTTTAGCAAGCATGTTTTCATCAATGGTGGTGTATTCGGTGAAAACACCAGTGTATGAGCGAAGGAGTAGCTTGATGAAGGAGTCAAAACGTGAATTTGATACCTGGAAGCGGTACAGGTCATCCCGATCCAGTATAAACCGGATGCGGGAAGGATTATTAATTTCCTCGGTGAGTTCAATATAACCCTCCAGCTCCATGATTTTGAGTGAGCTGAATGAAGTAAATAGGGAGAGCCGGTAGGAGCGTGCGAAGTCGTTGATGTCAAAATCGAATGACATACCCTTTCCGCCCCCAACGGGTATTTGCAGGTAGTTGCACAATGCCGAGTAGGTATTTTTGATGGTGGTGGTATCGGGAAAATTAACCTGGATGCGTTGATTAACTGCAGTAACGTCGGATGCAGATGACAGCAGTATGGCGAATGACTTGTTCCCGTCCCTGCCGGCGCGTCCTGCCTCCTGAAAGTAGGCTTCAGGTGAATCGGGCATATCAAGGTGAATTACAAAGCGCACATCGGGTTTGTCGATACCCATGCCAAAAGCATTGGTGGCAACGATGATTCTGGTTTTACCGATGGTCCAGTTACGCTGCACTTCATTTCTTGCAGCATGTTCCAGGCCGGCGTTGTAATACGCGGCTGAGATGCCTTCCTGCTGAAGGAAGCGTGAGATGTCGATGCTTTTTCGTCGGCTCCTGACATAAACAATACCGCTTCCCTTAAGCTTTTTAACCATGTCCACCACATCACGGTCTTTGTTTTCGGAGTATTTCACCGCATAAATCAGGTTTTCACGCCCGAAACTTGTTTTTAACAGGTTTTTAGCGCGAAACTGCAATTTCTGCTGGATGTCATGAATAACCTGGTGGGTAGCAGTTGCTGTGAGGGCAAGAATGGGCACCTGGGGGTGAAACTGGCGGAGCTCTGCTATTTTCATGTAAGATGGCCTGAAATCATAACCCCATTGTGAAATGCAGTGTGCCTCATCCACGGTGATCAGGTTTACCTGCATTTCCTGGAAGCGGATCCTGAAGAGCTCGGTAAGCAGTCGTTCCGGCGACACGTAAAGGAATTTATAGCCCCCGTAAAGGCAGTTATTCAATGCCACGTCTATTTCCTCGCGGGTACAACCGGAATGCACAGCCACGGCTTTGATATCGAGCTTTTTCAAGTTCTCTACCTGGTCCTTCATAAGGGCTATCAGCGGCGTAATGACCAAACAAATGCCGGGCATGGTCATGGCCGGAACCTGAAATGTAAGTGATTTGCCTCCGCCGGTTGGCATCAGGCCAAGTGTATCTTTCCCTGCAAGCACCGAACGGATGATTTCTTCCTGTAACGGCCTGAAGGAATCATATCCCCAAAACTTTTTTAATGTTGCCTGATAGTCAGTTTTCATAGGCCAGTCGCATCAGGTATGCCAAAAAACTATGCAGACCGGAAGGCCTGCTTCAAATATTTAAATTCAATATTACTTCTTTTTTTGTAATTTCGCACAATTTATAATTTCCGTCATGAAAAACCTCACCGATAAGATTGTTACCGAAGCGCTGACTTTCGATGACGTGCTTCTGGTACCTGCCTACTCCCAGGTACTTCCCCGCGAAGTCAGTATTGCCACCATGTTTACACGAAACATCAAGCTGAATGCGCCGATTGTTTCAGCAGCCATGGATACGGTTACTGAAGCCACGTTGGCCATAGCCATCGCCAGAGAGGGAGGTATTGGCGTGGTGCATAAGAATATGAGTATTGAGGATCAGGCCAAGCAGGTGAAAACGGTAAAGCGGGCAGAGAACGGTATGATCTTTGACCCGATCACCATTAAGGCAAACGCCACTGTAGCGGATGCGCTCAACCTGATGAAGGAATACAAGATAGGAGGTATACCGGTTGTTGATGGTCACCATAAACTCATTGGCATTGTTACCAACCGCGATCTCCGATTTGAGCAGGTACTGAAAAGGCCGATCCGGGAAATAATGACCAAGGAAAACCTTATTACAACAAGCCAGGAGACTACCCTGGAAATGGCCGCTGACATCCTTCAGAATTACAAGATTGAAAAACTTCCTGTTGTGGATGAGAATTACAAGCTCATCGGCCTGATTACCTATAAAGACATTACCAAGGCCAAGGACCGTCCCAATGCCTGCAAAGATTTAATGGGAAGGCTCAGGGTTGCTGCGGCTGTTGGTGTTACTGCTGATACGTTTGAAAGAATTGATGCGCTGGTCAGGTCGGATGTGGATGCCATTGTCATTGACACGGCACACGGGCACTCCAAAGGCGTGCTTGATACCCTGAAAAGGGCCAAGAAACATTACACAAACCTCGAAATTATTGTAGGTAACATAGCCACTGCTGAGGCCGCCAAAGACCTGCTTAAGGCCGGTGCCGATGGGGTGAAAGTTGGAATCGGGCCCGGATCAATTTGTACCACGCGTGTGATTGCAGGTGTAGGTGTTCCCCAGTTATCTGCCATTTTTGATGTAGCCAGTGTACTTAAGGGTACCGGGTTGCCCATTATTGCCGATGGGGGCATCCGTTATTCGGGTGACATGGTTAAAGCAATTGCTGCCGGAGCCAGTTCCATAATGGCCGGTTCCTTATTTGCCGGTGTTGAGGAATCACCGGGAGAAACAATAATTTACAATGGCCGCAAATACAAATCATATCGCGGTATGGGTTCCATCGAAGCCATGCAGCAGGGATCGGGCGACCGGTATTTCCAGGACCCCGAAGACGATATTAAAAAGCTGGTTCCGGAAGGCATTGTGGCCCAGGTTCCATTCAAAGGTTCCTTATCCGAAGTGGTTTACCAGATGATTGGAGGATTAAGAGCAGGAATGGGGTACTGCGGTGCCGCAAGCATTCCTGATCTCATGAACGCCAAATTTGTGCGGATTACCAGTTCGGGAGTTGCCGAAAGTCATCCTCATGATGTTACCATTACCCGTGAAGCACCCAATTACAGCCGTTAAACAACAATCCCAAAAATGATGAAACACCTGATTTTAGCTTTGGTTTTTATCAATTTATGGTCATATACCGCTTATTCACAAGATGCCGTATTGTTAACAATTGACAATCAGCCAGTGATGAAGTCTGAATTCGAGCGGATTTATTACAAGAACAACAATGTGCCAGGTTATGACAGCAAATCACCTGCCGATTACCTCGAAATGTTCATCAATTTTAAACTGAAGGTACTCGAAGCCAAAAAGCTCGGTTATGATACCCTTGAATCATTCGTAAATGAGCTTGCAGGATACAGGGAACAATTATCAAAGCCTTATTTGCAGGATCGGAAGCTGATTGACCGGCTTGTGCTGGAAGCATACAGCCGGACACTCAACGAGGTTGATGCCAGCCACATCATGGTGAAACTGCCTGCTGAGGCAAATTCTGCTGATACGCTTGCAGCATACAACAAGGCGCTAAATATTCGGAAAAGACTGCTGGCTGGTGAAGCGTTTGATAAAATTGCCCGGGAGGAATCCGATGATCCTTCTGCAAAGGTAAATGGCGGTAACCTGGGTTGGTTTTCTGCGTTTTCAATGGTTTACCCGTTTGAAAGTGCCGCCTATAATACTCCGGTTGGTCAGTTTTCGATGCCTGTAAAATCAAAATACGGTTACCACATCATCCGTGTAAACGGCCGAAGGCCGGCACTCGGTGAGATCAGGCTGGCCCACATCCTGATTCGCTCAGGCAGGAATGACAATCAGGAGGCGGTTAATAAAGCCAAAGAAAAAGCCAATGCTTGCTATAAGCAGCTTCAAGAGGGTGCTTCATTTGCCGATATGGTAAAACAGTATTCCGAAGATGCAGGTTCGGCACGCAATGCAGGTCAGATGAGATGGCTGCGTTCGGGCGAACTGCCGGCCGATATTGAGGGCAGTGTTTTTGCACTCACCGACAGCGGTTCTTATACCGTGCCGGTTCAGTCGGATTACGGCTGGCATGTATTTCAGCTTTTAGGCAAACGACCGCTGGCATCTTTTGATCAAATCAAACCGCAGATTGAGGAAAGAATTATGATGGATGAAAGGGGCAAAAAAACGGAAGAAGCATTTTTATCTGCATTGATGCAGGCACATAGAGTAACAAAATACCCTGACAATATTGCCGATGTTGCAGGCATACTCGACAGTGCAATTTACTCAGGCAAATGGATGCCTGGTTTGGCATCTGATCTGATTGAACCTGTTTTTGCCATAGATAACCAGGAATATTCTCAGCAAGAACTGATTGACTTTATGCTGAAACCCAACCGCTACAACAAAAAGCTTGGTTTTACAGATATTGTGAACTCCAAATGCGATGAACTGGTTCGGATATCACTCATGACGATTGAAAAAAAGCTGCTCGAAGAAAAATACCCCAATTTCAGATACCTGATGGAGGAATACCATGATGGCATTCTACTTTTCAACATCATGGACAGGAATGTTTGGAGTAAGGCTGTTAATGACAGCGCCGGCTTGAGATCTTTCTTTCTGCAGCATGCACAGGAATACATGTGGAATGAACGGGCGGATGTCTCTCTTTACACGGTCCGGGATCCACTTTATCTCAAATCAGCCACTAAATATGCCCGGAAAAGAGCGAAAAAATTCGGACCAGTTTCTGAGTATCTTAAAAACGTATGTTCAAATGATTCTATAAATTGTGTTGAAGTGGTTGACCGCAGGGTTGAAAAGGGGGAATCAACACCATACGGGGAATTCGTGTGGAAAAAGGGCGCCTTAAAAACCTTACCGCAGGCAAACATTACCAGACTGCTTGTTGTGAACTCCCTTCTTCCGCCTTCGCCTAAGGCATTTGAGGATGTCCAGGGACAGGTTACAGCCGATTACCAGAATTTCCTTGATAAGCAGTGGATTGATACGCTTCGTGCCAAATATGTCGTTGTTGTCAACCAGGATGTTCTAAAACAGGTAAAATGAATTTGCAATCAATTAAATATCTACTACTTATCATTATTGTAGTGTCATTTGCATCATGCCGCAAAGCCCCCGAAAAAAAGCCAGGAAAGCTGCTGGCAAAGGTTAATGACAAGTTTCTTTACAGTGATGATTTGAAAGGCGTTATACCTGCAGAAATCTCCGATTCCGACAGCGCAGCTTTGTCGAGAGACTTTATTGAAAAGTGGATTCGCAACGAATTGCTGCTGAACAAAGCTGAAATGAATCTTTCGGATGAGGAGAAAGACGTTGAACAGCAAATTAATAATTACAGGAGTTCACTGCTTATTTATGCCTATCAGCAGCGATATCTCGGACAGAATCTGGATACCGTGGTTACCGATAAGGAAATCGAGGATTATTTTAAAGCCAACCAATCCAATTTCATGCTGGGAGACCCCCTCATGAAAGGCTTTTTTATAAAAGTTCCTGCAAGTGCGCCTGATATTAGTAAACTCAGGCAGTGGTACCGTTCAGATGATAAGGAAACCATGAACAAACTGGAGGGTTATTGTTTTGCCCATGCAACAGTTTATGACCACTTCAATGATGGCTGGGTTAACCAGAATGAGGTGCTGAGAATGATTCCAGGCAACGAGGAATCTTTCAGGAGCACTTTGGGTTATCGGAATTACCTGGAGGTTAAGGACAACAATTTTTACTACTTCCTTTACGTTAAGGAAACAGCTGCCGAAGGTAGTGTTAGTCCGTTCGAACTGATCAGGGACGATATTCATTATATCATATTGAATAAACGAAAGGTTAAATTAATTGATGAGCTGGAAAGAAATATTTATTCTGATGCACAGAATCGTGAACATTTTATCATATACCAATAAATCTATCATGCGTATTTCCTGTATATTAATTCTTTTGCTAACCGCCAGCCTCATAAATATTTCAGGCCAGGCCAGAATAATAGATGAAGTGGTTGCCGTTGTGGGTGACAAAAAGATACTATTCTCTGATATTGAGAAGAATGCACTTCAAATGCTACAGCAAGGCGACGAAGTAAATGAGCAAACAAAATGCGCCATTTTGGAGAGCATGCTGGTTCAAAAGCTGCTGCTGAACCAGGCGGAGGTTGACAGTATTGAAGTAACTGAATCGGATGTCAATGCTGAAATTGAAGGCCGAATGAGGTATTTTGTTAACATGTTCGGTTCGGAACAAAAAATGGAAGAGTATTTCCAGAAATCGATCATTGAAATCAGGCAGGATCTTCAGGATGAAATCAAGGAACTTATTCTGTCAAGGAAGATGAGAGGCAACATTACCGAAGGTTTGTCAGTGACTCCTTCAGAAGTGAGGGCCTATTTCAGGAGTCTTCCTCCCGACAGCCTGCCATACATCAACGCTGAGGTTGAATTCAACCAGATCCTTATTTATGCAAAGTCTAGCGAACAGTCAATTGCTGATGTAAGAGAGAAATTGCTCTCAATCAGGGAAAGGATAGTTAATGGAGAGAGTTTTGTAACGCTTGCAGTAGTTCACTCCGAAGACGGATCATCGATGAAGGGAGGTGACCTCGGCTGGATGGCAAAAACTGAATTGGACCCGGAGTATGCCAAGGTTGCATTTGCCCTGAAAAAAGGAGCTATTTCCAAAATTGTGGAATCATCCTTTGGATATCATATTATTCAATGCCTCGATAAGACCGAGGACCGGATTCATACCCGGCATATTATTATGAAGCCCAGGATTTCTCCTGAAGAAAAGAATTTTACGATTGGCCGGCTCGACAGCATTATCAGGCTTGTCAGACTTGATTCCATGAAATTTGATATGGCTGCATTAAGATTCAGCCAGGATAAGGACACCCGGTTGAACGGCGGTCAGGCAGTGAATCCTTTCAGAGGCGGCGTCCGCTGGCAAATTGATGAATTTGAGCCCAGGGAATACGAGATCATTAACAAACTCAAAATAGGGGAAATTTCTGAACCCTATGAATCGTTTGACAACCAGGGAAGGCCGGCCTTCAAGGTGATCTGGCTGAAAAACCGGACCAATCCACACGTCGGTAATCTGAAGGAAGATTATAATCTTTTCAAAGAAAAGACAATGTCTATCAAGGAAAATGAAAAGGTCAACGACTGGGTAGTCGACAAAATAAAGATTACCTATATCCGTATTGCTGAAAAGTATGAAAAATGCACCTTTAAGATTTCCGGTTGGAATAAATAACAAGTACTTCATTTTTTGTTGGGCAAATAGCTGATCATGATTACACCTAAAAGTGCCTGGTTTTGCCTGCTGGTTGTTTTGTCTGCCCTGTTTCAGGGAAGCAGTTTTGCACAGACAAAACAACTCGATATTTCGGCCGTGGTTATGGAACAGGCTGAAGATATTGCTGATGGGGCGCTCAGGTTTATTGGCAATGTCGTTCTGAACCGTGAAGCTGCAATTATGTATTGCGACAGTGCTTATTATTATACCGCTACCGATGTATTTGAGGCTTTCAGTCGTGTTCATGTGATACAAGGAGATACCGTTGACCTGTATGGGGATTATCTGCATTATGACGGCATCACCCGTCTGGCTCAGATCAGGAGAAACGTGAGGCTTGTGGGCAGGAATATGGAACTGAAGACCTCCGAACTCGATTACAACCTGGGTACCAGTGTGGGATTTTATACCAACCATGCCGATATCCGCAGCGGTGAGAACAAGCTGAAAAGCAGGGTAGGGTATTATTATTCACGATCTGAAATGTATTATTTCCAGGATTCAGTTGTGCTTTGGAATCCAGAATACACAATCTATTCAGATACGCTCAGGTACCATACCCCCACGCGGGTAGCTTATTTTTACGGACCTACGGAAATAATAGGCGACAGCAGTTATATTTATTGCGAACATGGCTGGTACAATACTGCAACCAATATCAGCAAACTAAAAGACAATGCGCTTGTAAAAAATAAGAATCAGACCATTAAAGCCGATAGCTTATACTATGAAAGGGAAACCGGTTATGGTGAAGGTTTCTCAAATATTGAAATTGCCGATGAAGAGCAAAATTTGATACTCAGGGGTGACCATGCTTATATTCAGCAGAAATATGACAGCGCACTGATTACACGGAATGCAGTTTTTATTTACATCACAGGTGAAGCTGATTCCGTTTTTATTCATGCCGATACCTTGCGGGCCATGCCCGATTCAGGTGAGGGCAGACAATTGAAAGCCTACTACGGGGTTAAACTCTTCAAATCGGATATGCAGGGCATGTGCGATTCACTGTACTATTCAACAAGCGACTCCATCATCAGGCTTTATCATGAACCCGTTCTCTGGTCGGGTGAAAACCAGCTTTCGGCGGATTATATTGAGATTTGGACCAAAAACAGGGAGGTTGATCAGGTGCACATGAAACAATTGTCCTTTCTGATTAACCTTGCGGATACCGGAAAATACAACCAGATCAAGGGCAAAACCATGATCGGGTATTTCAAAAACAATGAACCCTATAAGATTGATGTAAAGGGAAACGGACAGACTGTCTATTATGTACCCGATAATAACGAACTGGTCGGCGTAAATATACTGCAAAGCTCGAACCTTACCATTTATCTGAAAAACAAAAAGCCCGATGACATCCGTTTTTATGTGAAACCCATCGGAACTACCTATCCCATCAACATGATTCCTGAAGATGAGGTAATACTCAAAGATTTCAAATGGCTCGATACAATACGACCGAAAAATAAAGAGGATATATTCAGGTGAGCAGGTATGCTAAACAAAAAAGGCTGTCAGATAACAGCCTTTTTTTGTTTAGTATTCGTCTTCGTTGAAAAAGAAGTCGTCTTTGCTTGGATAATCGGGCCACAAATCTTCTATACTTTCGTAGATTTCACCTTCAT
>CAYTNC010000040.1:0-17539 GCA_964438935.1 uncultured Bacteroidales bacterium | reverse complement strand
GGAAAATCAAACTGGAACCCGTATCGTTAGACATCCACGAATTGCTTCAGACCATAGCATCGGACTTGTGTTTCAGAAAAAGTGAAAAGGAAATCGCCATTCGTTTTCAGCTTAATGCCAAAAATAATGTGATCAAGGCCGATTTCATGTACATCAAAGGGATCATCTGCAATATTGTTGAAAACGCCATGAAATATGCATCAGCAAATCCGCAGTTAACCATTATTACTGAAGATTCCCGCGAAGGTATTCTGATGTCATTTGTCGACAACGGTATCGGGATGAGCAAGGAATCAATTAAACTGATTTTTGAAAAATTTTACCGGGTTCCTACCGGAAATGTTCATAATGTAAAAGGATTCGGACTGGGCCTTTACCTGGCCAAAACAATGATCGAAGCCCATGGTGGTAATATAAAAGTAAGCAGTGAATTAAACAAAGGCAGCCGTTTTGATGTTTATTTGCCTGCACATGTCGATAACACGAATCTTTAAGTAACCATGACAACGAGTAAGGGGAAATTATTACTGGTGGAGGATGATAAGAATCTTGGTTTCATCATCAAGGACTTCCTGGAGATGTCGGATTATCAGGTAATGCTTATGGGAGATGGGAAAAGTGGCCTTGAGGCATTCCGGAAAGGCAGCTTTGATCTCATTTTGCTCGACATCATGCTGCCTCATATGGATGGTTTTACGTTGGCCGAAGAAATCAGAAAGACTGACAGTGATGTGCCTTTTATATTCATGACTGCTAAAGCCATGAAGGAAGACAAGTACAAGGGTTTCAGCATTGGAGCCGATGATTACATCACCAAACCGTTCACCACAGAGGAATTAAAACTTCGCATTAACGCGGTTTTACGCAGGGTAAAAAAGGGCAGCAGCAAATCAAACAAATACACCATTGGGAACTACACCTTCGATTTTTCAAGCCACCTGCTTTCATTAGGCACCTTTGAGCGCCAGCTCACCAGACGCGAAGCTGAATTGTTACAGATGCTGTGCCTGAATATGAACAATGTTTTACGGCGCGATCTGGCACTTAAAGCCATCTGGGGTGAAGATGATTATTTTATGGGGCGCAGTATGGATGTATATATTACCAAATTAAGAAAACTGCTCAGCGGAGATCCTTCCGTTTCCATTGTAAATATCCACAATACAGGCTTCAGGCTCGAAGTAAAAAACAAGGGCTGATAACAACCTTGGATGTATGTTTTTTGCTATCTTTCCGGACGATAGAAACAATTTCCGGAATTGATTTTACGAAGAACTGCATTGTTTTATGAGAAAAAATCGCACTCCTTTTCCCTCTGTTTTCTGGATCGCCAATTCTGTTGAAATTCTCGAGCGATTTGCCTACTATGGCATATACATGGGTTTTGGCATTTACTTCGAAATGCTCGGATTCAGATCAGAACAGTTGGGTATCATTCAAAGCATCTTTCTGTTTGTTTCCTATTCCGTGCCTGTTTTCTCGGGCACTTTTGCCGACCGTTACGGCTTTAAAAAGGTCCTCCTGTTATCGTACCTGGCCTACCTTCCTTCTATTCTCCTGCTCATTTTCACCCGGTCGTTTTCCGGAATAGCTTTAACCATGCTGTGTATCGGGTTTGCCGCTGGTATCTTCAAGCCACTTATTTCGGGTACAGTTAGGGTTACAACCGACAGCACTAACCGCACGCTGGGATTCGGTATATTTTATGCCATGGTAAACATTGGCGCTTCATTTGGCCCACTGATACTCGGGCGTCTCAGGGCTATTTCGTGGGAAAATGCCTATATCGCCGCTGCCGTTGCAATCGTCCTGATGTTTTTTATTACCCTTATTTTTTACAAAGAACCTGAACGTGCATTGGAAGGTGAAACCCTCCGCAAAAAATTCAGCGACATGGCCGAGGCTTTGTCAGACAGCAAATTTGCCCTTTTCCTGCTGTTGCTGGGCATATTTTTCTGGCTACCTTTCTGGGCATTTTTTAACATTTGTCCCCGCTATGTCGAAAACTACCTCGACGGGCACCAGTTGTACGAAAACATACGGGCATTTGCAGGCACCGCCATTGCCAACTTTTTGTCGAAAGATCATGAAGGAACCCGTAAGGTAATGGGTGAAACCATTTCGCATACAGGCTATGTAATTATTTTGCTTCAGCTTGTTATTTCGTGGCTTACAGAAAGATTCAAGCCGGTTTCTTCATTTATTACAGGGCTCGTTGTGTTGGGAGCAGGTTTTGTGTTGCTTGCTGTTGCCGGAATGGTAAGCGCTGTTTGGGTGTTCCCGGGAATTTTTCTGGTAGCCATTGGGGAAATGATCAGCTCGCCACGAATACAGGAATACATCACCTGGATCGCCCCACGGGAAAAAGCCGGATTGTACATGGGAACCAATTTTCTGGCTACCGGTTTGGGCGGATTGCTGAGCGGTGTAGTATATACCTCCGGCATTTTCAGGATGTTCGAAAACAGCGGCCATCCCCAATATGTTTGGCTGGTGCTGGCTGCGCACATGATGCTGGGCGTTGCCGCCATGCTGCTGTTCACCAAATTTGCCGGACTATTCAAGGAGCAGGATCATTGATTATGAAAAGAAACCTTTTTTTTTATATTGTCCTCTTGCTGTCAGTTCTTCTGATTGCGTGGCTTGTATTCACGCAGGGCAAAGCGCTTGATACTGCAGGATTGATCGGTTCCGATGCGAAGGCCATCCTCGAAAAAACCGGCAACAGGCTTCATCAAATAACGGAAAAACTAACGGTTGCGCCAGGTATACTGATTCTGCAACTTATCATAATCATGCTTGCAGCCCGTCTGATGGGCTTTCTGTTTCAACGAATAGGGCAACCACTTGTGATTGGTGAAATCGTTGCCGGTTTACTTCTTGGTCCTTCAGCACTTGGCACGCTTTTACCGGGCGTTTCTGCCTTTTTATTTCCACCGCAATCAATAGAAATATTGCAGCAGTTGAGCCAGTTGGGACTCATCTTTTTTATGTTCATTATTGGGATGGAACTGGATCCGAAGTCGTTCAAAAAGTCTGCAGATAAGGCCATACTCATCAGTGTGGCAGGTATTGCCATTCCCTTTATTTCAGGCATCATCCTGGCTTATTACCTCTTTCCCTCCTTTTCTATGAGAAACATTCAGTTCACCTCCTTTGCTCTTTTCATGGGAACTACGATGTGTATAACAGCTTTTCCGGTACTTGCCAGAATAGTTCAGGAAAGAAAACTAACCAAAACGCCTGTTGGAACTATGGCCATCACCGTAGCTGCCATAGGCGATGTGGTGGCATGGTGTATTCTGGCTGTAGTAATTGCCATTGTTAAGGCAGGTGATATCAGTCATTCTTATCTGACCATTGGCCTTTCGGTTGTTTATATTTTGTTAATGATATACGTGCTGAAGCCGCTCATGTTGCGGATCGGAAGAGTTTATGCAAGTCGCGAAACCATGAGCAAGCCGATTGTTGCCTTTGTTTTTTTGCTTATTCTTGTTTCATCGCTGGTTACTGAAGCCATCGGCATTCATGCGCTTTTCGGGGCATTTATGGCAGGAGTGGTGATGCCTGAAAACCTGAATTTCAAAAGGGTGTTCTCTGAAAAGATTGAGGATGTTTCTATGGTTCTCCTGCTTCCGCTCTTTTTTGTTGCCACAGGCTTGAGAACCGAAATCGGACTCATCAACTCAGGCCATCTCTGGCTTATTTGTCTGGTGATCATTGTTACAGCAATTGCCGGAAAATTTGGCGGAACACTCGTTGCTTCAAGGTATGTTGGTTTGAACTGGAATCATTCCCTGACTTTGGGTGTTCTGATGAACTCAAAGGGACTGATGGAACTTATCGTACTCAACATTGGTTATGAATTTGGTATTCTAAGTCCCGAGATGTTTGCCATGCTGGTCATTATGGCACTGGTAACCACCCTGCTTACTGGTCCGGGGCTCGACCTGGTAAATGCCCTGGCTCCGAAAATGAAAATACGTTTGGTCAGGGAAAAAGCTTATCACATCATGCTCTCTTTTGCTAATCCCAAAATGGGCGCCACCCTGCTCAATCTGACCCGCCAGCTTGTTACGCAAAAAGCAGCGGATACGCTATTCACAGCTTTGCACATTTCGCCCCGAAGCGACCTGTCGCCCGATGATGCCACAGTATTCGAAAAAGAAAGTTTCATTCCTATCAGGCGGGAAGCTGATTTGAACAAACTAACCCTGAACACGGTTTACAGAAACACATCTGAAATCCATCAGGAAATTATCAAAACCTGTAAAACAGAGCGGCCTGATTTCCTGATCCTGGGAAGCGCAAGAACGGTATTCAGTAGCGATATCCTGGGCGGTATACTGAAACGAATAATAAGTGAAGCTCCTTGTGATGTCCTGATTTTTAACGAGCGGAATTTCAGGGATATTCGTACCATCCTTATTATCTATTTCGGTAACGGAGACAATTATCTTTTTGAGTATGCCCGGATGCTGAATCATGAGAGTCAGCGAAGTTTTTACACTTATCACAGGGAACTCGAGAACAAAGATTTGTCAGCTGATATAAACAACTCAGGAATTCACGTAGTGCCTGTAAACGGAAGTCTGCTACAACCGGAATTCTTAAAATCACTCGACCTGGTGATGATAGCCGGAAATAACTGGAGGCTGCTCGAGGAAAAAAACAACCTTCCTTTTGAGCAACTACCCTCACTGCTGATCATACACAAATCAGAACACCGGAACAGGCTGCTGAACAGCTGAAAATATAAAATACCGGAACTAAATATCGGACGAAAATGTATCTCCCTGGTTCAGATCACCGGTTTTAAAACCTTTCATGAACCAGGTTTTTCGCTGCTCAGAAGTGCCATGCGTGAAAGCATCGGGAACTACATATCCCTGTGACTGCATCATAATGCGGTCGTCACCAACTGCAGCAGCCGCATTTACCGCTTCATCCACATCTCCTTCCTCAAGAATGCTTTTTGTGCGCTGCGCATGATGAGCCCATACACCGGCCAAAAAATCGGCCTGCAATTCAAGCCGCACCAGATACCTGTTATACTCAGCTTCACTCACCCTGCCACGCATCTGGTTCAGCTGGTCGGTTATTCCCAGCAAACGTTGTACATGATGGCCAACCTCGTGAGCAATAATATAGGCCATGGCAAAATCGCCCTGGGCACCAAGCTGCTGCTGAAGATCCGAAAGGAACGAAAGGTCGATATATACCTTCTCATCACCCGGACAATAGAACGGACCTGTAGCCGAAGAATTATAACCACAGGCCGATTCAGCAGCACCGCTGAACAGTACCAGAACCGGCTCCCGGTAGGTATTGCCATCTGAGCTGAATATTTCATTCCACACATCTTCAGTATCCTTTAAAACAGTTTTGGCAAATGCAGCCAGTTCTTCCTCGGCCTCAATAACAGCCGGATCGGCAGCTGTAGTCTGCCCACCGGAGCTTTGCAGGTTGTTGATCAATTCCGAAGGGTTACCACCCAGTAACCACACAATCAATACTATAGCTAAGGTTCCGATACCTCCCCCTGCAGCAATCTGTTTTCCGCCTATTCTGCGGCGGTCTTCCACGTTTGTGCTTTGTTCTCTGTTCTTCCAACGCATCTATTAAACAATTAGAAATTAACAATGAGCAATTAACAATGAGTAATTAGCAATGAGTAATTAGCAAAAAGCAATTAACAAATATAATGAAATACCTTCAAGGGTTTGCAACCGCTTGAAGGGTGTTTTGTCAGACAATGTCATAAATGATTTTCCCCATACCTTGTAAAAAATCATCTTCCGGCGGTGAGGTGATCCTGAAGTTCCTTCAGCTCTTTCCATTTGCCCTGGTGGGCAAGTAAAGCCTGTGCCGGCCACGTTTTGGGTTCATGAATCTGATAGGCCGAACCACCATCCTGAAGCAGGATATCCTTAATGGCATCGGCCGGAGTTTGTGCCAGCTGGTGCCAGGTGGTGATACCACGTTTGTTCAGTAAGGATTCAATTTTTTCACCAATGCCTTCCACAATCTTCAAATCGTTCTCCACAATTTTTGTTTTGAAAACTTCACGTGCAACAGCGGCATTGAAGGGCAGGGATGCCGATTCCTGTTGCTTCAGGCAATTCTCCAACTGCAATTTCAACTGTGCAATTTCCTTATTCAGCAAGGTGATTTTGCTTTCGAGCCGCTCATTTTCACTTTTCTGTTGTGTATTTTCATTCTGCAGGGCGAGCAATTGAGCACGTCTTACCCTTTTGGGCAGATATCCGATCAGGAATCCTAATATAGCGGCAACCAACAGGGCTACCAGAATAAAAACCAGGTCTGCGGTAAATCTTTCAATCATGATAATTAGTTTTAGTTTGGTTGTATCTCAACTCTGCGATTTTTTGAGCGCCCTTCAGGAGTGCTATTGTCCGCAACCGGATTGTTTTCACCCTTTCCTATGGCTACAATTCTTTCAGCGGCAATTCCGGCCCCGAGTAATTGCTTTTTGACAAATTCAGCACGCCGGGTGCTCAGGGTATTGTTCATAGGTTCCGGACCACTGTCATCGGCATAACCGGTAACTACAATTTGGCTGCCTGGTTTGCTTTCTGCAAACTTTTTTACTGAGGCAAAGTAGTCCCTGTGTGCCGGAGTGAGCTCACATGAGCCGGCACCTGAATTAAAAAGAATGACATAGGATGGAGGCGGCGGCGGAGGTGGAGGGCTCTGCTGTATGCTGGCCAGCGAATCAGTTACGGCTTCGGGAACAGCTGCCATTTCTGGTTGTTCCTTAACGCTTTCAACAAGAACCGGATTGCGGTCGCAGTGGTTTCTCACCTTGCACATATAATAATAAGTGCATCCCGCTATCCAGATTGCCAGTATTACTGACAGAAAAATAATGGTGTTTTTCATCCGGTAAGGTATTATTTTATATTAAAAACCATGGCAACGAATAAGCGAAATCCAGATGAGAGTTGACAAACAAGGATGAACATGCTCGTCAAAGCGCTGTTTACCATAAAAGTAAGCATTTTTTTTATTATCTCAAAAACTGGAGATTAAAGATTTAAGAACCACGAGTCAAGAGCCAAGAACCATGACGCAAGAGTATAGAAGCAAGAGATAAGAATAGTGGCAGTGGCAGTGGCAGTGGCAGTCAAACCCCAAATCTGAACACCGAACACTGAACACCGAATAATGAATAATGAAGACATTGCAGACCTATCCCCACTTGCACAATTCATCTGTTTTTATTATATTTACCTAACAATCCTCCCTACCTGGTAAAATCAACCCCTGCCGGAAGCAGTGAATAGGATGTTTGAGGCAAGAGATCCGGTAAAATAACGATTTGAAATTACGTTTATTAAATAATTTACCATGTTCAAGACCGGAGAAATCTGCACAGAAAGCAGTTATTACAAATGCAACGTGCATGTAGAAAACCTGATGCACATTGAGAAAGGAAGTAAATACCCCGAATGTCAGCTGGGACCTTACGGATCACACGCCACGTTATGGGCACCGGCAAGAAAAGTATCTAAAATACTGTCGGAACTGAAAGCCAGTGAGGCAAGCATGGCAGCTTCGCCTGACTAAACTTTGATCTGAATAAGTTATAATCAAAAAGATTTGTGGGCATTACTGGATTCGAACCAGTGACCCCTACCCTGTCAAGGTAATGCTCTAAACCAACTGAGCTAAATGCCCTCATTCTCCCGCAAAAATAGCATAAAATTCCGAATTCAAATTCGGTGTTTGAAATGTAAATTAATCCGGCTTTTTACGTATACCTAAAAAATATACGGAAATAATGAAAAGATTCAAATACATCATAGCTGCTGTTGCCCTATTAATGCTTTTAAGCAGCTCGGCCTGGGTGAAACTCACCCTGGTGCGGCCATCGGCCATTGTACTCCCCGACCACATCAAAACCGTAGCCATGATCGACCGGTCGGTACAGGAGAAAAGCCCTGAAAGCAAACTGGAACAGGTTGTCACCGGCGAGATGTTCCGCCAGGACGAGCAGGCTGTACTAAAAATCACAGACGGATTCATCGAGGCCTGTTCGGGGACACAACGCTACCAGACCGTTAGAACTGCTGAGAAATACAAAAGCAATGGTACAAAAAATTCGTTCCCCACACCTCTCGACTGGAATATCATTGACGAAATCTGCAAAAGGCACCAGGCGGATGCTGTTCTGGCCATTGAGATCTTTGATACGGATTTTATATTGACCAACAGTCCCATTAAAATTGAAACCACCAACGACAAAGGTGTTATAATACCCAGAGTTGAATTCAAAGCTATGGGTGTGGCAGTCATCAATTTCGGCATCCGGCTTTATGATGCCGCAAATCGTGTTATTTTAGATGAATACCAAACTACGCACCGCCTGAACCTGGATGCACAAGCTCCCACATTGCAGGCTGCCCTGAACCAGATCCTAGATAAAACCGAGGCCATTAACAGGGCCAGCTATGATGCAGGCTTTATTTACGGGGAAAGAATTTCGCCAACCTATTACCAGGTCACCCGGTATTTCTTCGACAAACCTAAGAAGGAACTGGGCGCCGGGGTTAGGTATTCAGAGGTTGCCGACTGGAAGGGTGCCATCAATGCCTGGATGAAAGTAGTAGAGAAAGGTGATCGCAAAGATGCCGGCCGCGCCGCGTTTAACATTGCAGTGGCCTATGAAGTGCTGGGCGATCTGGAACAGGCCAAATCGTGGGCCGCCCGCTCTCATACCGAGTTCGAGGAAAAAGAGGCCGATGATTACTACAAAAATCTGGTTAACCGGATACGTGAAGAAAATGTGGTGAATCAGCAAATGCCCGATTGAAGAAAGAGACAAGTGACTAGTGACTAGTGACAAGACAGTAGCGGCAGTGGCAGTGGCAGTGGCAGCCAAATTCCAAATCTCAGCTCCAAATACTCATGCATCCAGTATCGAGTATCCGGTACCCAGCGACAGCTTAGTCAGGGCTAAAAGCTAACAGCTAATAGCTAATGGCCAATGGCCTAAAGTTCCCGTTCACCTCGTTCTACCTGCAGAAATATAAGTGAAAGTCGGGCCATGAGTTTGCTGAAAGAGGCCATGGCCAATTCGGTATCATGACTCACCGTTTTCTTTTTCAACCGGAGTAATAAAAGTCCATATAGTGCATTCAAACTGGCTTCCACATCTCCCGCATTGGGGTCCGATGTTTTTTTCCTGAATACATCCAGGTTATCAGCTGCATTGCGGTATAATTCTCTGTATTCGGTTTCATCTTCACGATTCAGCAGCCGGAGATGCATATCGGTGATTTCATCCATGAGTGTTTTCAGAAAACTCAGATGCCCTTTCTCCCTGACGCCTTCCTGGTGCATCATTAGAATCAGATTGGCAAACCAGTTTTTCACTTCATCTTTAACCTTTGGCGGCTGTGAGTACTGGGCAATGAGGTTTTCCTCAATCAAACCGATATCAAACCGGTAGGCACGTATTAGATCCTCCACCTGCCACATATAGAGAATGTATTCAGCAATATTTGTTTTCCGTTTTTCCTGTGCAATTAACATAGTACCATGATCCTTTCAAAAATCGCTGTTAATGATATCATCCATTAATCTTCTTTCCTTTTTGGTGGGTCTTCCGGCGCCTCTGTCGCGTTTGAAAAAGGCAGCATCATTGATTTTCAGCTTTTCCAGCTCTTCAGGCGATGTCAGGTCTTCCATGAATTCCCTGACACGTTGGGCAGGAAGCCGGTTGTGGGTGAGTGCAGTAACCCGTATTGTATATACAACCGGAAGTTTTCTGACAAAGATAGTTTCACCAATTTTGACCTCGTGTGAGGGTTTGATTTCCGTGTTGTTGATCATAACCCTACCCTTTTTGCATGCTTCGGTTGCCAGACTGCGGGTTTTAAAGATACGCACAGCCCAAAGCCACTTGTCAATCCTGATCTTTTCGGGCTCACTCATGAGGAGAAATGTTGTACAAAGCAAAGATAGGCAAAACATGATATAAAGAAAAAAGACCGTCCGTTGACGATCTTTTTTCACATTAAACAAAACTACTAACTAAACCAACTTGGGCAAAATTATATATGCTTTACTTGAGGGTGCTTTATTTAACTTATTTGTTTGTTGCTTTCTGTTTATGGATACGGAGGTTGGTTCCGTTTGTTCACAATATTATGTGAAACGGAAAGTAATGTTGATGAACGAAGGTAATTTTTGGATGAAAATTATTCGAACTCTTTTTTAACTGCAGCAAGTGCAAAAATTGCGCTGTAATCATCCTCAACGGCTGTTCCCACAACAACGCCATCGGCACCAGCGCTATACAGCAAGCGGACATCTTCGGGAGTGCGGATGCCTCCGCCGACAATCAGCGGCACGGTAATGTTTTCCCTGACCCGGGCGATGATATTATCATGAATGCGCTCGCTGGCGCCGCTTCCTGCTTCGAGGTAAATAAGTTTCAGCCCAAGCTGTTCACCTGCCAGTGCGGTGGCCACCACAATATCGGGCTTTTCCGAAGGTATGGGCCGGGTATTACTTATATATTCAACAGATGAAAGAGCATGGCCATCAACCAGAATATAACCTGTGGGTATGATTTCAAGACCTGACTTTTTCAAAAACTGTGATGCCAGCACATGATTACCAATCAGGTATTCGGAATTCCGCCCCGAAATCAGCGAGAGCAGCAGCAAACCGTCGGCTTTGGTGCTAAGTTGAAGCAGATTTCCCGGGAACAACACTACCGGCAATTGGCATACACGTTTAATGGCTTCCAGCGTATCATCAATGGGATGCGAAATCAGGCTTCCACCAACCAGAATTACATCAACACCTGCCAGAGAAGCTGCAGCAGCAGTTTTTCCCACCTGGTCAGCCTGAATTTTATCAGGATCGATGAGCAGTGCAAAAATTTTCTTGTTTACGGTAAATAGTGAATGATAAATTGTAGAATCCATTATTTTGAGTTCAGGCTGATAAGTTGCTTTATTTATGAGTCCATACCACTACGTAATTGCCCAGAGTGAAGTAATTCATCAGGAATATCTCGTTCCTGGTTCGGTTTTGTACCCGACCGCGCAGTTCGCCTTTCTCCGACGGCTGAAAAGGCTCAATGGTAAGGTTATCTCTGAAATTGATGTCCTGCTTGTCACAGATTTTGTAGAGCGCTTCCTTGGCGCACCAGTGTATATATAAATGGTAGTTTCTCGTCTCTTCGTCACCGGATATTACCTCGCTTTCATTGATGAACCTGTTGGAAATGCTGCCGATGCGGTGCGACATATACTCAAGATCGATGCCCACCTTTCTTTCGCGGCTCAATAAGATAGAGGTCAGATCGCGCGAGTGGGAAATGCTTATGTAATAAGAATCCCCTTTGATGAAAGGCTTCCTGTTCTCATTATAATAAATGGACAATTCCTTGTCGGTCATTTCGTTCAGCAGCACCCTTACACTGAGCCATTCAATCTTGCGGGGCATGTGAGTGATTCTTTCCAGCATATCAAGCTCTTCGCGGGTTAATGTAATCCGCGACAACAGGGTGTTAAAATCTTCGGTAATCTTCCAGACAGCCAATTGACAGCCGCATGCCAAATGCTCATTCATGATTACAGCCATGGGATTACAGCATTAGGTATTAATTCCAATTGAGGGTTTCGATAAGATGCATCACATCGGCCGTAAAGAAACGAATAACCGGGGCCAGTGAATCCTTATTGGGAATTACATTAAAATACAGCGAACCGCTTAAAAAGTTGCTTGCGCTGTCAGTTACAAAGAAGCTTAATGAAGAAGCCGCGTTACCCCTGATATCATAAAGCATTCCATGCACCTGGTGGTCGGGGAATGAAAAAGGTTTTTCAATGATGTCGTCCGCTTTGACAATGTGCTTGTAGGCCAGGGTTCTGATGTCTGCGGCATGAGCGGCCAGTTCATCTTTAAGCATCCGCTTGTAGGTTATGTGAATCACGCCTTTGTAACCCGGGAACTCCACATCAATCCAGCAGGGTTCAGTTGTTTGTCCTTTAAAAGGGATTACCCGGGCATATTCAGGCACCTGAAAGTTGTAGGCACATTCGGGTGATGTGTAGGTAACATATTTCTTATCAGGAAAATCAATTCTGAAATAGCTTTTGGGTTTGGGGGTATAGTTCTTTTTGCAGGCAAGAAGCAGCACGAGCATGCTTGCAATAACAAATGCCATGCCGCTAAATTGTAGTAGAATCCTAGTTTTTTTTCTCATCCCCTTTATTTTTGTCCTTCAAAGTAACCTGTATTTGCCTGATCCGCCGCTGATCAACAGAGCGGATGGTAAATACCATGCCCCTGCAGTTGACCACATCGTTTTTCCCGGGCAGTTCACCTTTAAGCTCCAGAATAAGACCGGCCAGTGTATCTGCATCACCTTTCACATCGTCAAATGCATCCTGCTCCAGGTTGAAAACTTTAACGAAGTCGTTGAGTAAAGTTTTACCTTCAAACAGGAAATTAAGTTCATCTATTTTCTTATATGACAGTTCTTCGTTGTCAGACTCATCTTCAATTTCACCAACAATTTCTTCAAGGATATCCTCAAGGGTAATGATACCCAAAGTTCCGCCATATTCATCAATAACAACTGCCATGTGAATTTTGGTAGTCTGAAATTCCTTCAGCAGGTCGTCTATCTTTTTATTCTCAGGGATATAATATGCGGGGCGCATGAGCGACTGCCAGTTAAAGGAATCGGGTTTATCCAGAAACGGGAGCAGGTCCTTGACGTAAATGATACCTTTTATATTATCCAGGTCCTGTGCATATACCGGTATGCGTGAATAACCTGATTCCACAATGCAACTGATGAGTTTTTTAAACCTGATCTGCGTGGACGCACCCACTACATCAACGCGGGGGGTCATGATCTCGCTGGCATCAATATTTCCAAACTTGACAATCCCCTCAAGTATTTTCTTGTCTTCGCTGATTGACTGTTCGGTAAGATCCAGTGCATCAGAAAGTACATCCATGGATATGGGCCGGTTCTGACCCGCAAATTTATCCTGTAGCCAGGAAGTTGAACGGATGAGTAAAAAATTAACCGGCCGACAAAACTTTTCAGCAATTTCCAGGGGGATGGCCATAAAACGGGCTACTTTCCCTGAATAGCGAATGGAATAAATTTTTGGAAGAATCTCACCAAAAAAGACAATTACAAGTGTAATCACTACAACTTCAATAACAAATCCCAAAACCTCAGCATTGGAGAAGTCGAATAGTGAAGAGCTTACATAAGCAGAAATAACGATAATACCAATATTTAACAGGTTGTTAACAACCAGAATAGTAGCCAGAAGTTTTTCGGGCATCCCGAGGAGTCTGTCCAGGGTTCTGTTTTGCTTTGATCCGGAACTTTGTATTTTGCTGATCTCAGCTGGCGACAATGAAAATATGGCTGCTTCAGAACCTGAAACGAGGGCTGATAAGAACAGCAACACCAGGATGACCACAAAGGCAATTAACAGGTTCAAATCAAACGGATTGACTGTCACCTGGAGTAACATGTTCAAAGCGTGATTATAAGGTTCTCCGTCCAATTCAATAAAAAAAATTGATTACTTGCTGATCCTTTTAAAAGGGTAAGTCGTTATTGATATCCGCACCATCGGCAGGCATTCTTTCTTCTCCAGCCTGGTCATTATGAGGCGCCTGAGATGCCTGAGACACCTGAGGTGATGCAGAACTCTGGTCATCAGCCTTTTTACCCAAAAGCTGCATGACGTCGGCAACGATTTCCGTAGTATATCTCTTATTTTTGTCTTTATCATCCCAGGAGCGGGTTCTCAGCTTTCCCTCAATATAAATCTGGCTGCCTTTTTTAACGTACTTTTCAGCAATCTCAGCCAAGGCTCTCCACAAAACCACATTATGCCATTCGGTATTGGTAACACGCTCTCCGCTTTTGTTTTTATAAACATCACTTGTAGCCATTCTGATGGTGCACACAGGTGTGTTATTGTCCAGGTAGCGAACTTCGGGGTCCTGTCCGACATGACCTACCAGGATAACTTTGTTAACTGACATAGATTCGGTTTTTAAGTTGTGGGTAAAATTATAAAAAAATATGTAATTAGTCCGTTAAAACTCCCTCCACTCTTAAATCGTTCAGATACCTGTCAATCACCCTGGGAACGGGATAATCCTTCAGCTTTTGCAAGGGAACAAAAATGAATTCCGGGTTAGATAGCTGACAGTCAGGTTCAGGTTCAACCGTATAAAAAGAACAATGCAATATCTGATGCGTTAGTTTGTGTTTGTATATCCGGTGACCAAAAGGCAAAATCTCTTTTCCGCAGGCATAGTCTTTCCAGGGCCGCTCAGAAACCAGGTTCTTAAGTTTCGTGGGACCTTCTTTTATAATAAGCGGAAATTCATATAAGGAATTCCAGATGTCATTTCCGGTGCGTTTATGCAGAACAATCATGTTATCAATACGCACAAACAGATAGTAGAAATACCGGGTACGGATTTTTACTTTGCCCTCTTTAACCGGAAGGGTTTCTGCTATACCGAGTGCTGTTGCCCGGCATGAAGAAGACAGCACACAGTTGTTACACAGTGGATTGCGGGGCATACATACAAGCGATCCGAATTCCATAAGTGCCTGATTGTGGGTTCCGGGATCTTCTTTGTTGAGCAGGTCAGTTGCTAACCTGCCAAAAGCAGCTCTCCCGGCCGCTGTATCAATGGGCGTAGTATTGCCATAAATCCGCGAAAGCACCCTGAACACGTTACCATCTACAAGTGCAACAGGTTCATTATAAGCAATAGAGGCAATGGCCGCGGCAGAATAGGGCCCTATTCCCTTAAGTGTCAATAACCCCTTGTAGGTTGAAGGAAAGACACCTTTATATTCATTGGTGATCACTCTGGCAGTTTCGTGCATATTCCGGGCACGCGTGTAGTAACCCAAACCCTGCCAAAGTTTCAACACCTCGTCAAGTGATGCTTTTGCAAGATCTTCAACCCTGGGATACTTCTGAACAATGCGGTTATAATACATAAGTCCCTGGTTAACCCGTGTCTGCTGCAAAATTACTTCAGAGAGCCATGTATTATAAGCTGAACGAGCCATACGCCAAGGCAGGTCTCTTTTGTTTGAATGATACCATTTAATAAGAATTTCCGAAACCTCCATATGTGCATCCGGGTGAAATAATGATAAAAGATTGTCAAAATTAATGGTTTACTATTTTATTTATCAAAGGAAATGCTTTATATTTGCAACTCATATTTTTGAAAACATCTAATTAATTGATAATTAAAGAATTTTAACAATGACGAAAGCGGATATTGTAAACGAAATCTCCAAAAACACCGGGATTGAGAAAATCACTGTTCAAAAAACAGTTGAAGCTTTTATGGAAGCTGTAAAAGACTCTCTGGTAACAAATAAAAATGTATACCTGAGAGGGTTTGGTAGTTTTATCATAAAAAAGAGGGCTAAAAAAACGGCAAGGAATATTTCCAAGAACACCACCCTCATTATTCCGGCCCACAACATCCCTTCATTCAAACCGGCAAAAACCTTTGTTAATAAGGTAAAAGCTAACGTGAAATAAATTTTGTATCAGAATTAAATCATCAACAATATGCCAAGCGGAAAGAAGCGTAAGAGACATAAGATGGCTACACACAAACGTAAAAAACGTTTGCGTAAGAATAGGCATAAGAAGAAGAACAGATAGCCTGTAACTTATTCATATAAGCTTAAATAAACCTAAAGTCGATTCTGAGTCACTTTAGGTTTATTATGTTTATTTATATAGGTACCAGAGGCTTATAGAGATACCATTCAGTTTTCCTAATAATGTGGAAACGTGAGCAAAGAATTAATAATTGATACATCAACCAGCGATATCAACATTGCTCTGTTAGAGGACAAGAAACTAGTTGAGTTAAATAAAGAAAAAAGCAACCCCAAATTTGCCGTCGGAGACATTTATCTTGGCAAAGTTAAGAAGCTTATGCCCGGACTTAATGCAGCTTTTGTTGATGTCGGTTATGAAAAGGACGCATTTTTGCATTACCTCGATCTGGGTCCACAGGTCAGATCGCTACATAAATACCTCGAGGTTTGTGTAAACCGGAAAGGGAAGCCCGTGTCATTCCAGAAATTCAAACGCGAAAGTGATATTGAAAAAGAGGGCACAATAAGCAATGTACTTGTTCAGGGTCAGCTTGTTATGGTTCAGATTGCCAAGGAGCCCATTTCAACCAAGGGACCTCGACTGACCTCCGAAATTTCCATTGCCGGAAGAAACCTGGTGTTGATGCCATTTCATGATAAGGTTTCCGTATCCCAGAAAATTCAGTCGGCAGAAGAAAGAAACCGGCTTAAAACACTGATTCAAAGTATTAAGCCCCATAATTATGGCATCATTGTGCGCACAGTTGCCGAAGGCAAGAAAGTGAAAGACCTGGATACGGAACTGAAAGGACTGGTACGCAAGTGGGAAAATGCATTTGAAACCCTGAGAGCCGTTAAGCCTCCCCAGTTGTTTATAGGCGAAATTAACCGCACATCTGCTATCCTGCGGGATATCCTGAATGTATCATTTAACAGCATCACTGTGGATGACGAGATCATCTTCAGAGAAATCAAGGAATATATCAGCACCATTGCCCCTGAAAAGGAAAAGATTGTCAAATTGCACAAAGGTGATGTGCCCATTCTTGAACATTTTGGAGTTGAGAAACAGATCAAATCGGCTTTTGGCAAAACTGTTTCCTTTAAAAACGGAGCCTACCTGATTATTGAACACACCGAGGCGCTCCATGTAATTGACGTGAACAGTGGAAACCGTTCGAAAAATGTTAATAACCAGGAGTCCAATGCCTTCGAGACCAACCTGGCTGCTGCAGATGAAATTGCCCGCCAGCTCAGGCTTCGCGATATGGGCGGCATCATTGTTATTGATTTCATTGATATGCAATCTGCAGAACACAGACAAAAATTGTCTGAAAGTATCAAGCAGGCCATGGTGAACGACAGGGCCAAGCACAGCATCCTGCCGCTTTCAAAATTTGGTCTGATGCAGATTACACGCCAGAGGGTAAGACCCGAGATGCATATCAGCACTACCGAAAAATGTCCCACCTGCAACGGTACCGGAGAAATCTCACCCAGCATCCTGTTTTTCGATATAATTGAAAGCCACATCACATCCATTCTCGAAAAGGAGAAGCACAACAAGCTCATTCTCAAACTACATCCCTATTTATGCGCTTACCTGAAAAAGGGAATCATCTCGCTCCTGCTGAAATGGCGCTTCCGTTTTAAAACCAACATAAAGGTGGTTTCCATTTCATCATACGACTTCCTGGAATACCATATTTTTAACTCACACGGGGAAGAGATTGTGCTGTAAAAGAAATTGCCGGCAAGGTACGGCAATACCCTGATTCTCCAGCTTTTCAGTTTGTGCGTAAACATTTCCCCGCGTTAACTGTTTTGATTTCTGCTAAAACAGTTAAATTTGGATTTACTCAATTCATG
>CAYTNC010000039.1:0-18166 GCA_964438935.1 uncultured Bacteroidales bacterium | reverse complement strand
AATGCACAAAATTGATTGACTATATTCGCTAAGCTTGAAATAAACATACTTTTAGTACCATCATGCAGGTAATTGATCTGAGTCATGTTCTGACACCCGGCATGCCTGTGTTCCCCGGTTCACCTAAAGCCGGACTGGAGCGGATTGCCAACATCGAAAAAGAAGGGTACACCGAAACCCGTCTTAAGATCACTACCCATACAGGAACACATATTGATTGCGGATTGCATATGATACCGGGGGGAAATGATACAGCAAGTGATCCGACACGGTTTTTTGGCCGGGGATTGGTAATAGATTGCAGGAATTTGGGAAGCAGGTCAATCAGCCGGGAATTCTTAAGTAGATACGGCGACAAAATAGGGATGGCAGATTTTGTTCTTTTGCATACGGCATGGGATCAGCACTGGGGTAAAGAGGCCTATTTCGGCGGGTACCCCTATCCCACACCTGAAGCAGCCGCATTTCTTGCCACTTTTCTGCTCAGGGGGGTGGGGGTTGACGCCATAAGTATGGATGCGGATGATTCAACGGGATACCCGGTGCATCGCACCCTGTTATTGGCCAACATGGTGCTGATAGAAAACTTAACCGGCCTGGAGCAATTGCCGGAATCGGGCTTTTATTTCAGCTGCCTTCCGCTGAAAATCAAATCAGGTGACGGTTCCCCAGTGCGGGCGGTGGCTATTTTGGATCTTTAGAGACCAAAATTCAATAGACTCCGCTGGGCGTAGTTTTTGTAACCGAACCGTCAACTTAAGAAAAATTTACATCCATTATTTTTGAAAGATCCAGGATTGCTAAGGGGTGAAACCCCGAAATATAATAGCACAGGGCGAAGTGAAACGAAGCCCTGTGTTATATGTGGGTAATGATTGTAGCCTGATGTCTGGCCCCCTCCAAAACATCTTCAAGAGAAACAGCATCATAATATATACATTGTCAAGTTTTTTTCGTAATTTTGCACGAATTCATTAACAGTTGAAGAACTCCATGAGAGGAACCAAGGTTCTCTACGTTTCCCAGGAAATTACCCCATATCTTCCGGAGTCCGAGATGTCCATCATCGGAAGAAATTTACCGCAGGCCATTCAGGAAAAGGGGCAGGAAATCAGAACATTTATGCCCAAATTCGGATGTATCAATGAACGGAGAAATCAACTTCATGAGGTAATCCGTCTTTCGGGGATGAACATCATCATTGATGACACGGA
Organism: uncultured Bacteroidales bacterium; assembly: GCA_964438935.1. Lineage (GTDB taxonomy): Bacteria > Bacteroidota > Bacteroidia > Bacteroidales > UBA10428 > UBA5072. The sequence continues at coordinate 16,952 of CAYTNC010000039.1, read as the reverse complement.
TCATCCGCTGATTATCAAAGTAGCATCCATACAGGCTGCACGAATGCAGGTGTATTTCATTGACAATGATGATTATTTTCAGCGAAAATCGCTGTTTGGCGATGAAAAAACCTCGTTTTTTGAGGATAACGATGAACGGGCTATATTCTTCGCCCGGGGAGTGCTGGAAACGGTAAAGAAGCTGCAGTGGCCACCGGACATCATACATTGTCACGGCTGGTTTTCCGCCCTGCTATCGGTGTATATCAGGCGGCTTTATGATGAGGATCCGGTATTCAAAAATTCAAAGGTCATTCTTTCGTTGTATGACAACGGATTTGAGCAATCATTGAATAAATCATTCAAGAAGAAACTGCGTTTGGATGGCATTCCTGAAGCTGACCTGAAGATTGTGGAAGATCCCAGTTATGTGAATTATTGCAAACTTGCAGTGAACATGTCTGATGCTGTGATTATTGGCAGCCAGGAGGTGAATAAGGATGTGGTCAAACACGCAGAGAAATCCAAAAAGCCCTTACTCCCCTATCAGAATAGTGATTCCTATGTAGATGCTTATTCGTTGTTTTATGACCAGGTTCTGAATGGCTCCAAAAGCTAACTTGTAACAATCTCAAAACTCTTTTCAACATGTGTGGAATTGTTGGTTACATTGGGTATCGTGAAGCATACCCGGTGCTTATTAATGGTTTAAAACGATTGGAATACCGAGGTTACGATTCAGCGGGGATTGCAATTCTTGATCAGGTTGCACACGTGTATAAGTGTAAGGGTAAGGTTAGTGACCTGGAGAAATATGCCAAAGGAAATGATGTTTCCGGGCATATTGGCATGGGACACACCCGATGGGCCACACATGGAGAGCCCAATGATATCAATGCCCATCCGCACAAATCGTTTAACGGTAAATTTGTGCTTATTCACAATGGAATAATTGAAAACTATGCCGCGCTGAAGGATCGGCTGATCAACAGAGGTTATGGTTTCACGAGCCAAACGGATTCGGAAGTGCTGGTGAACCTTATCGAATACCTTTATCTTAAAGGCAGTGTCACAGCTGAGGTTGCTGTGAGGCTGGCTTTAAGCAAGGTTGAAGGAGCCTACGGCATTGTGGTAATGTGCACCGACGAACCCGACAAGCTGATTGCCGCGCGCAAAGGCAGTCCGCTTGTAATTGGAGTTGGAAACGATGAGTATTTCCTGGCATCCGATGCCACCCCAATTGTTGAATACACCAAAAGTGTGATTTACCTCAACGACCAAAATGTTGCCATTATTACCAAGAATGAGCTGGTATTAAAGACATTGAAAAATATACCGCTGACGCCGGAGATCAAGCAGCTCGACCTGGATATCGGGGAGATTGACAAAGGCGGGTATGCGCATTTTATGTTAAAAGAAATATTTGAGCAGCCCCGTTCTATACATGACACATTCAGGGGCAGGGTGTCTTCTGAGGGCAGTGAACTGCATTTGGGCGGGTTGTTCCAGGTACTTCCCAAACTGGTTGAGGCCAAGAGGATTGTTATCATCGGATGTGGAACTTCTTGGCATGCGGGACTTGTGGGTGAGTATCTTTTTGAAGATCTGGCCAGAATATCGGTAGAAGTTGAATATGCATCTGAATTCAGGTATCGCAATCCGATCATCAATCCGGGTGATGTGGTTATTGCCATCAGCCAGAGCGGTGAAACAGCTGATACCCTTGCTGCTATACGACTGGCCAAAGAATCCGGTGCCCTGGTGTTGGGTATCTGCAATGTTGTGGGCTCCAGCATACCCAGGGAAACTGATGCCGGAGTTTACACGCATGCAGGTCCTGAAATAGGGGTGGCTTCCACAAAAGCTTTTACGGCTCAGGTGACTGTGCTGGCCATGATGGCCATTCTGATTGGTTGGAAAAAGAAGGTGCTGACTGAAAAGCAGTACAGGCATTATATTAAGGAACTGAGTGCCGTTCCTGAAAAAATTGAAAGCATCCTCAAGCAGGACGAAGAGATCAAAAGGATGGCAGAAATGTATCAGGACGTCAACAATTTTCTGTATCTGGGCAGGGGATACCTGTTCCCGGTTGCGCTGGAGGGGGCCCTGAAACTCAAGGAGATTTCATACATTCATGCCGAGGGTTATCCGGCTGCAGAGATGAAACATGGCCCCATTGCCCTGATTGACCATCATATGCCAGTGGTGGTACTGGCCGCGAAAGATCATTCGTATGATAAAATTGTGAGCAATGTTCAGGAAGTAAAGGCCCGGAAAGGCAGGGTAATTGCCATCATCAGCCAGGGTGAAGCCACCATTAAAAAGATGGCAAATCATTTTATCGAGATACCGGAATCGGATGCCGTTTTTTCACCCCTTTTGGCTGTTATTCCGCTGCAACTTATGTCGTATTACATTGCGGTACTGCGCGGCTGTGATGTGGATCAGCCAAGAAATCTGGCCAAATCGGTTACCGTAGAGTAATCAGAGTTGGCGGTATTGTTTTTCGTAATACTTTTCGTATTCACCATTGACTACGTGCTGTAACCAAGGCTCATTGCTGAGGTACCATTCCACGGTCTTCTCAAGCCCCTGTTCAAAAGTAAGTGTGGGTTTCCACCCCAGCTCCTGCTCAATTTTAGAGGCGTCAATTGCATAGCGCAAGTCGTGCCCGGCGCGATCGGTGACATAGGTAATGAGCTTTTCTGACGTACCGGTGCTGCGGGAAAGCTTGTCGTCCATAATGCTGCACAGCAAGCGGATGAGGTCAATGTTTTTCCATTCGTTGTTACCGCCAATGGCATAGGTTTCTCCCATGCGTCCCATATGAAATACCAGATCGATTGCATGGGCATGATCTTCCACGTAAAGCCAGTCTCTGATATTTTCACCCTTTCCGTAAACAGGAATGGGGTTGCTGTTTTTTATATTATTGATGGCCAGTGGAATCAGTTTTTCGGGAAACTGGTTGGGGCCATAATTGTTGGAGCAGTTAGAAATCAGCACGGGTAGGCCAAAGGTGTTGTGGTAGGCCCTCACCAGATGATCGGAACTGGCTTTGGAAGCTGAGTAAGGACTCCGTGGATCGTATGCTGTATTTTCTGTAAAAAAACCTTCTCCGCCAAGCGAGCCAAAGACCTCATCAGTGGAAATGTGATAGAAGACTTTTCCGTTGAGGTTGTTTTTCCAACATTCCCGGGCAGCATTGAGCAGATTAACCGTACCGATGATGTTGGTATGAATAAATTCGAGCGGATTGGAGATGGACCTGTCAACGTGGGATTCAGCTGCCAGGTGTATAACCCCGTCGAACGCATATTCTCTGAAAAGGCTTGTGATTTCCTGAAGGTTGGTAATGTCGGCTTTTATAAACCGGTAATTGGGCAGATGATCAATATCGGCAAGATTTTCGAGATTGCCGGCATAAGTGAGTTTGTCGAGGTTAAAAATGTCATAATCCGGATAATTCCTGACAAATCTTCTTATCACATGGGAACCAATAAAACCTGCACCCCCGGTTATCAGTATACGCCTGTTCATTTTTTAAAAGCTATTATTTTTTTTATTGCGAATGTACTTTTCCCAGTTCCATGCCGAAAGCAGGGTTTTTTCAAGGGGCGTGGTTGCCTTCCATCCCAGTTCTGTATTGGCTAATGTGGTATCGGCATAAACGCGGGAGATGTCGCCCGGACGTCGTGGAACAATGCGATACTTAACCTTTTCACCGGTTGCTTTCTCGAAGGTTTTGATAACTTCCAATACCGATAAACCACTCCCGGTGCCCAGGTTAAATACTTCATATGCGCTCCGGTTTTTGCCTTGCAGGAGTCTTTGGATGGCGGTGACATGTGCGCCAGCAAGGTCTGCCACGTCAATATAATCACGTATCCCTGTTCCGTCGGGTGTGTCATAATCATCGCCAAAAACCCGCAATTCATCGCGCAGTCCAATAACAGTTTGAGTAATATACGGAACCAGGTTGAGCGGTGTGCCTAACGGTAATTCGCCAATGAGGGCCGATTCATGTGCTCCGATTGGATTGAAATACCTCAGGGATATGGCTTTTAGTCCCTCAGAAGAAGCCAGGGTATCGCGGATTATTTCTTCACCGATTTGCTTGGTATTTCCGTAGGGCGAATTGGCAGGTTTAACAGGAGAAATTTCAGTTACGGGCAATAAATCGGGTTGGCCATATACTGTACAGGACGAAGAGAAAACCAGGTTGGGAATGCTGAACTCGCGCATGATGGTAAGCAGGTTCATCAGAGAGATGAGATTGTTACGGTAATATTCAAGTGGCTTTTCCACTGATTCACCTACTGCCTTGAAGGCTGCAAAATGTATGATTGCCTTGATGCCTGTATGTTGTTGACAAAATTGCCTGAGTGTTGGCAGGTCGGTAATATCCAGTTGCGTAAAATTCGGTTTTTTACCTGTAATTTGCTGAATACCATCCAGAACTTCAACCTCAGAATTGGATAAGTTATCGAGAATAAGCGGTTCAAAGCCATTACGAATCAGTTCAACAACGGTATGCGAACCAATATATCCGGTTCCGCCGGTAACAATAATCTGGTCAGGCATGAGTCAATTAATTTTGGTAATCTGATTGTTATATAATCTGTATTTATCTTTGCTTTCGGGGCAAACAGCAATACCTTCTTCATTGAACTTCAGGCGGTGTCCGAATTCACTTATCCAGCCTGCATGCCGGGCCGGATTGCCAACAACCAGCTCGTAGGGAGCTACATCCTTTGTAACTACTGCCCCGGCACCTATAAATGAATACCTGCCTATGCGGTTGCCGCAGACAATGGTGGCATTGGCTCCAATGCTGGCTCCTTTTTCAACCAGGGTGGGCTTGTATTGATCTTTACGGGCAACGGCACTTCGTGGATTGATCACATTAGTGAAAACCATGGAAGGGCCCAGGAAAACATCATCCTCGCAGATGACGCCAGTATATATCGATACATTATTCTGCACCTTTACATTGTTACCCAGTATCACACCCGGCGAAACCACAACATTTTGTCCGATATTACAGTGCGCACCAATGGTGCAACCCGACATGATGTGGGTAAAATGCCATATTTTGGTACCGTCACCAATAACCGATCCGCTGTCGATTATGGCTGATTCATGTGAGTAATAAGGTTGATTCATGGTTTACCGGCTACAAATTCAATAATGCTGTTGCTGATCAGTTTAAGTTGTTCTTCATCCATTTCAGTGTGCATGGGCAGCGAAAGGACGCTTTTGCAAAGCGCTTCAGTAACCGGGAAGTCGCCTTCGCGGTAGTTCAGGTACTTGAACGCCTGCTGCAAATGACAGGGGAAGGGGTAGTAAATCATGCTGGGAATTCCCCTGGATTCAAGATGTTTCATGAGGGCTTCGCGGTCAATTCCTTTCAGCTTGATGGTATACTGGTGAAAAACATGGGTAGTGAATGCCGAGCGTTCCGGTATGGAGATCCCTTTGATGCTGCCTAGAGCATTGTCGTAATACCGGGCGGCTTCATTCCGGGCGGCGGAGTATTCATCGAGATGCCGCAGTTTGACCCGCAAAATGGCAGCCTGGATGTTGTCGAGCCTTGAATTCACGCCTGTAAGGTCGTAGTAATATCTTTTTCTCATCCCGTGATGCGTGATGGCTGACAGCGTTTCGGCAAGTTCACTGTCATTGGTCATAATGGCTCCGCCATCGCCAAAACAGCCCAGGTTTTTCGACGGGAAGAAAGAGGTACAGGCCATGCGCCCCATAGTGCCGGCTTTAACTTTTTTACCAATACGAAATGTATAGTCTGCTGAAAGTGCCTGGGCCACATCCTCAATAACTGTGATGCCGCGTTCGGAAGCAATACGGAGGATTTCATCCATGTTGGCACACTGACCAAAGAGGTGAACAGGAATGATGACCTTTGTTTTGGGAGTGATGGCTTTTTCAAGTGATGCGATATTCATGTTGAATGTGCCGGATTCCACATCAACCAAAACCGGCTTCAGACCAAGCAGGGCGGATACTTCAACTGTGGAAATAAAGGTAAAATCAGGCGTAATCACTTCATCTCCCGGGTTCAGACCCAGTGCCATCAGGCAGATCTGCAGGGCATCGGTACCGTTGCCGCAGGCAATCACGTGTTTCACGCCCAGGTATGCGGCCAGTTCATTCTCAAAATCTTTAACCTCAGATCCTTTTACAAAAACCGCGCTGTCAAGAACGCGTTGTATCGCCTGATCAATATCGGGCTTAACTCGCTGATACTGGCCGAGGAGATCGACCATGGCAATTTTTTTCATCTAAAACTCAATTGTTATTTCTGAAGCTACGAAGATAATCATTTGAGTATTAACATGGATATTTTATTAATTTTGACCTGTTAATATAACCCAACAAACAGACATCCGTGAATATTATCTCCATAATCCGTGAGCTTTTACTTCGCAATCAGAAAGCAGTGATACCGGGTTTCGGCAACCTGATTATTTCCCAACGCCCTGCCCAGCTTAACAGGATAACCCGGGAACTTGCTCCTCCCACACGGGAATTGAGCTTCAAACAAACAAGCCAGACTGATGATGAGCAGCTAATCATATACCTGGGGCGTAAAACAAAGCAGAAACCGGCAGCTGTGAATGAAGCTGTAAGTGCCTTTATGAAATCAGCCGGGGAACAATTGGCAGGCAACGGATCATTTGTACTTGAAGGACTCGGAAAACTAACCCAAACCGGTTCGGGAGAACTCAAATTTGAAGCGGACAAAGAGTTGCTGATGCAAATTAACCTCTTTGATTTACCAAAGCTGAATGTTCAGCCGGTGCAGCAGGAATCGCGTGTGGAACCCCAACCCGTTCCAAAGCCTGTTCCGCAGCCTGCTCCGCAGCAAAAGCCTGCTGTTGTTACGCCTCAGGTGACTCCGGTTGTATATAACAAGAAAAAGAGCAGGTTGTGGATACCTGCGGCCCTGGTTGGCCTGATACTTGGGTTGGCTGCGTATGCCTATTTCGCCGGATTCTATGATAGATTTCTCACAGGAAGAAAGGCAGAAGTGCTTATTTCAGAAAATAACCAACAGGATGAGCGACTGGTTTTTGGAAACAGGACAAATACAGACAGTATCAAAAATGCTGACGATTCGCTAAAAACAATGATAAGCCGGCAGATTGATGAGCGTACAACGCGTGAGCGTGCTTTGAGTTACGAGGCATCGAAAGCTGAAAAGCAGGTGCCCGTTGCACCTGAGCCCAAACAGGTCAACACCCCTGAACCGGTGATTGCGGTATCCTCATTTCCGGATAAGCCTTTTCATGTGATTGCAGGTTCTTTTACCTTACTGGAAAACGCTGAGCGTCAGTTGGCGAAACTTCAGAAGAAAGGATTCTCACCGGCCATGCTGCCAAAAAGAGGAAAATATTATATGGTGAGTATGGGCTCTTACAATACCGAAGAACAGGCCAAAGCTGCAAAGCAACAATTTAAGGAACAGCTTGGTCAGGAACTCTGGGTAATGGAACGGCGGTAGTAGCACACAGGCTGTTTTTCGGGATCTATTTTGAAATATTATATTTAGGTGATCACATAAAATCTATTTACTATGAAACAGTTAATTATTACATGTATTCTCATTGTACTTCAGTTCAGTATTTTTGCACAGGATCAGCCGGTTATTCAATTGCCCCAGCCCCAGCTTGAAAAGGGCAGGCCGTTGATGCAGGTTCTGAGCGACCGGCAATCGAACCGCAATTTCAGTGAGCGCGAACTGCCGCAACAGGAACTGGCCAACCTCTTATGGGCCGCCAATGGGGTTAACCGCAAAGATGCCAATAAGCGCACTGCCCCTACTGCCATGAACCGTCAGGAAATTGAGGTTTACGTGAGCAGCAAAGACGGACTGTTCCGTTATGATGCCCGGCAACATGCACTGATTACAATTCATAACCGCGATATCCGTTCGGTTACCGGCATGCAGGGCTTTGTTGCCAGTGCCCCGCTCAACCTGATCATCGTGGCCGATTTGGACAAAATGTCGGGTAAGGAATTGCAGGAAAAGATGCAGACAGCATATATTGACGCCGGCTATGTAAGCCAGAACATTTACCTGTATTGCGCTTCCGAAAATCTGGCTACTGTGGTAAGAGCTATGGTTGATAGGGAAAAACTTGCTGTGGAAATGGGACTTGGCAAAAACTTTCATATTGTAGTTGCACAAACGGTGGGATATCCGGGGGAGAGCCATTAGCCATTAGCCATTAGCCCTTAGCTATGAGCCGTTAGCCGTTAGCCAATAGCTATTAGCTAACAGCCAACAGCCAAAGGCCAAAGGCCAACAGTTGCTTTCAAAGTTATGCTGCATAAAAAAGCACCCTGATAACCGAATAATACAAATTCATTTTCATAGCCATCTTACCTGATCCTTAAATATTTAAAATATACTTCCGTGAAAACCACCCTAAATTTATTTGCAATTGGTCTTGCTGTGGTGCTGTTTACAATCACATCAGGATGTTCCAGGAGTTCTTCCGAACCTGGTTATGTGCTGATCGACTGGTTCGAATATCAAGGTTCAGATCCGGTTTTTGAAAAGTTTCAATTGGGTACCGGCGAATTCAATAACCCGCTGATGCCTGGCTTCTACCCCGATCCCAGCATATGCCGGGTTGATAGTGACTACTACCTGATCAATTCAACTTTTTCATACTTTCCAGGCATTCCTGTTTTTCATAGTCGCGACCTGGTGCATTGGAAGCAAATAGGTCACGTGCTCGACAGGCCGTCGCAGCTTAACCTCGACAGTCTGGAGCTTTCATGGGGCGTTTTTGCACCTGCCATCAGCTATAATCAGGGGAAGTATTACGTGATCAATACCCTTGTTAACGGAGGCGGTAATTTTTACGTAACGGCAACCAATCCGGCCGGTCCCTGGTCCGATCCCGTCTGGTTTCCTGAAATCGACGGCATTGACCCGTCGTTCTTCTTCGATGATAACGGCAAGGCCTACGTGGTGAATAACGGTCCCCCGGAAGGAGAAGAATTGTATCCGGGTCACCGGGCCATCTGGATGCAGGAATTTTCTGTTGATTCAGGAAAGCTTACCGGACCGCGCAAGGTAATAGTCAATGCAGGTGTTGACATCACCAAACAACCCATCTGGATCGAGGGACCTCATGTATTCAAAAAGGACGGGTACTTTTACCTCATTGCCGCCGAGGGCGGCACAAGCACTGGGCACTCCGAGGTGGTATTCCGGTCAAAATCGGTCTGGGGGCCCTATGTTCCCTGGAAAAACAATCCCATACTCACACAGCGCCACCTTGACCCGGGCAGGGAATTCCCGGTAAGTTCCACAGGACATGCCGACTTCGTGGAAACGCAAAATGGTGAATGGTGGGCCGTATTCCTGGGATGCCGGCCTTATGCCGGTGATTTTTACAATACCGGCCGGGAAACCTTTATGCTGCCGGTGACCTGGAAAGAAGGATGGCCTTTTGTAACCAGAGATGCAGTACCTTATGCCGTGAAACGACCTGCTTTGCCGGAGCATCCGGAATCAGGACAATTAACCGGAGGCAATTTCATCTGGCGCGATGAGTTCAAAGACACCACACTCGGGATGGATTGGAATTTCATACGCACACCCCGCGAAAAATGGTACAGCCTGACAAGTGACACGGGTTTTCTGAAAATCAACATCCGACCTGTTTCGATCAGTGAATTGAAAAATCCTTCTTTCATCGGCAGGAGGCAACAGCATGCTTATTTCTCGGCATCGGTGAGCCTTCAGATTATTGACCTGGATACCACGGAAACTGCAGGATTGATAGCCTTTCAGAACGAAAACCATTATCTCTACCTTGGTATCAGGAAGATGGAGGAGAACTATGTTATTTTCGCGGAAAGGAAAGGAAAAGATGCCCATGACGGACAATCAGAAATGATTGCGGTAAAAGGATTGGCTGTTGATCAGCCTTCGGCCATCCGCTTAAAGATTGAAGGTCGCGGCGCAACCTACGATTTCTACTATGCCCTGGAAGATGAAGAGTGGAGCCTGCTGCAGCGGGGTGTTGATGCCAAAAACCTGAGTACCAACATAGCCGGCGGATTTGTAGGTGTGTACCTGGGAATGTATGCTTCAGACAGCCATTTTCAGATCACGGATAGCCTATAATCTTGCCAGCTGAATTGCTGCCTTTCCGGGTTTGCGATTGGTTGGCCGAAAGGGCAACGGGTATTTACAGTACCATGGAGCATTTTACCGACAGTAAAAGCTAAACGCTATTAATATGGAAAATACCTCAAGGGCAACCATTGAATCGCTGTTGAAGTCGCAGCGCGCTTTTTTTGCCTCCCATGAAACAAGAAACATGGATTTCAGGATCCACAACCTGAAGAAGTTCAGGTCAGCCATTCTTCGTTACGAGAGTAAAATTGCAGCGGCATTGTGGACCGACTTACATAAATCATACGAAGAAGCTTACCTGACCGAAATAAGCCTTGTGCTGGGGGAGATTAACAACCACCTGAAACACATCAAACGGTGGGCTAAGCCCAAAAGGATCAAAACACCGCTTGTATTGCTGCCTTCTCATTGCCAGGTACTGCATGAGCCCCTGGGTGTGGCCCTGATCATGGCACCCTGGAATTACCCATTCCAGTTGCTGATGAATCCCCTTGTAGGTGCCATTTCATCGGGTTGCTGCGCCATGTTAAAACCTTCGCCTTATACTCCAACCGTGGCCAGAGTAATGGAGGAAATGCTTGCAGAAACATTTGATTCAAATTATATTGCCGTTGCCCAGGGTAACCGCGAAGTGAACCAGGTATTGCTTGAACAAAGATTCGATGTCATTTTCTTTACCGGCAGCCCTTCTTTGGGCAAAACTGTAATGAAGGCCGCTTCGCAATACCTGACACCGGTGGTGCTTGAATTGGGCGGGAAAAGTCCCTGTATTGTAGACCGCGATGCCAATATTGCCGTTGCCGCCAAACGCATTGCCTGGGGGAAATGCATCAACGCAGGGCAAACCTGCATTGCCCCGGATTATTTGTTTGTACATAAAGATGTAAAAGAGCAGCTGCTGGAGAAAATTGAGCTGGCAGTAAGGGAAATGCATGGTGATGATCCCCGGCACAGCAAATTTTACCCCCGCATTGTCAATGAACAGGCGATGGAACGGCTGCAGCAATTGATGAAACACGGAAAAATCCGGTTTGGTGGCGAGGTAGACGTGAGTGAGAAGTACATCGATCCTACTGTGATTGATGAGGTCCAGCCTGATTTTCCGGTCATGCAGGAAGAAATCTTCGGGCCCATCCTGCCTGTGATTACTTTTGAGGACATCAGTGAAGTGGTAAGTTATGTGAACGATCATGAAAAGCCGCTGGCCTTTTATTATTTCGGAAAGAGCAGGGCCGCCAGGGACATCTTAAGTAAAACCACGTCGGGAGGAGGCTGCATCAACGATACACTGCTGCATATCGTCAATCACCGCATGCCTTTCGGCGGTGTGGGCAACAGCGGTATGGGAAAGTATCATGGCAAATACAGCTTTGGGGCATTCAGCAATGCCAGGGCCATGGTTTATTCACCTTCGTGGATTGAGTTGCCTTTAAAGTACCCGCCTTATAAGTATTTCAAGTGGATTAAAAGAATTCTGTAACCATTGATTTGAGTTTCAACTATTGCACATGATACCAACACGGACTTTCGATTACCTGGAAATCCTCAAAACGAATTTTCCCAAGGAGGATATCTTCGCCAAGGTTGTTCAGGGGAAATGGGTAAAATTCAGTGTCGATGATTACATTGAAGCTTCCTGGAACGTGGCTTCGGGTTTGCTGGCAAAAGGATTTCAACCGGAGGATAAGGTGGCTGTTGTTTGCAACAACTGTCCCGAATGGAATTTCATGGACATGGGTTGCACACTGGCCCGACTGATCATGGTCCCGGTATACCAAACCTTAGGTCCCGACGAGTTTCTGCATGTTTTCAATCACAGCGACTCAAAGCTGATCGTTGTGGGCAATAAACAGCTGTATGACAAGTTAACGCCTATAATTGCCGGCACGGAGCATCCTGCCGAAATGATGACCATTGACAATTGCGGTTGCGGATTTTGTTTTGACGATTTGATTGCCCTGGGGAGAAGCAACAGAGATCAATTCAACTCCCGGATTGCTCAGAATATGAAAGAAATATCACCTGATGAAGTAGCCACCATCATATACACTTCAGGTACAACAGGTGCTTCCAAAGGTGTGATGCTCACGCACCGCAACCTCACGTTTGATTCACGTGCACATGCCCTGTTGCAAACTGCCAACTCGCAGCACAAGATGCTGAGTTTTCTGCCCCTCTGCCATGCCTATGAAAGAACCATGAATTATGAGTTTCAGCAGTTGGGAATCAGCATTTATTATGCCGAGAGCACGCAGACCATACAAAGAGACCATGCCAGCTTTCATGGCGACGGATTTTGTGCGGTGCCGCGGGTGCTGGAAATGATGTACTCGAAACTGGAAGGTGCCGGCAACAACCTGAAGGGCATAAAAAAGAGCATTTACAAAATGGCCTGGCGTTTCGGGAACAACTTCGACAATTCGCGGAAAAACTGGCTGTACCGGTTCAGGCACCGCTTGGCCGACAAGCTGGTTTTCAGTAAATGGCGTAATGCATTCGGCGGACATGAGCTGTGGGTGGTTACTGGGGGGGCATCCATACGGCCCAACATCATCCGGCTTTTTACAGCTGCCAAACTGCATTTGTACCAGGGTTACGGCATGACAGAGACTTCGCCCGTAATATCCGTGAATCCGCCTGCCAACAACCAGTTGGGAACCAACGGACCACCTATTGCCGGAACTGAGTTGAGGTTTGCTGAAGACGGGGAGATCCTGGTCCGTGGTCCCCATGTGATGAAGGGATATTATAAGGACGAACAGGCAACCCGGGAGATCATCGATTCAGAAGGCTGGCTGCACACGGGCGATATCGGGTACCTGAAGGATGGGAAGTACCTGATGATCACCGACCGGAAGAAGGAGATCTTCAAGCTCTCATCAGGCAAGTATATTGCCCCGCAGGTGCTTGAAAACAAGCTTCGGGAATCATCCTTCTTCGAGAATGGCTTTGTTTTTGGCGAGAATCAGAATTTTGCATCCGCTGTTATATTACCTAAAATAGATGCATTGCGGCAGTGGTGCTCGAAAAAAGGAATCAACTCAGACGTCACCAACGAGGAGCTCATTTCCGATCCACAGGTGGTGGATTTGCTCAATAAGGAAGTCGGAAAGGTGAACAAAACCCTGGCCGATTACGAGCGTTTCCGGAAATGGTTGTTCTCAGCCGATAGCTGGACTGTTGACAACGGTATGCTTTCGCAAACCCTGAAACCCAAAAGGGCTGTAATTCTTGCCAGGTACAAGTCATTTGCGGAAGAGGTATACAAGTGAATCCGGAAAAGAATTGTAATAAAAAAGCCACCGGAAACGGTGGCTTTTTAGTAGCGGGGGCAGGACTTGAACCTACGACCTTTGGGTTATGAGCCCAACGAGCTACCAACTGCTCCACCCCGCAATATATTTTTCAAACACAATTTCTTCAGGTTGGGACCTATGGGTTACGAGCCCAACGCCCCGCATTTTCTGCGGGGCCACCCCGCAATATTAGGAATGCAAAGATAAACTAAGTTTATCAGAAAAAAAATTGTTTAATCACAATAAACATATATTCATATGGTGTCTCTGTAACAAAATGGCATACAACAGCTGCATCCGTTTGTACAAGTGCGTTTTTTTTATTCTGGTTTGAATTGGTTGGGGTTCATTTTTTAATTGACATGGTAACCTGAAAATTTGAGATGGTGGTGATTAGAAAAAATTCTAAATTTGGTATGAATCGACAAAGAATGCTTATTGGTAATTATGACTTTATATCGTAATAAATACCGTGTTGAAACCACCCGCCTTCAAAATTGGAATTATACATCAGATGGCAGTTATTATATTACCATTTGTACCAAAAACCGCGAACCATTTCTTGGAAAAATTGAAAAGGGTGAAACGATTTTAAATGAATACGGACGAATTGTTGAACAATGCTGGTTCGATTTGGAAAATCATTACCACAATTTAAAATTGGACGCGTTTGTAATTATGCCCGATCATATCCAAGAACGCGCTGGCAATCGCGATTTCATGACCACATCATTCAGGATGAATTAGAATTTGTCAGAATTCAAAAATATATCCGCAACAACCCGGCAAAATGGAAAATTGATTCTCCGGGACCTTAATTTCTTAATCTTGCCACCATGATACCGGTGTAGGTGGGTTTGTTGTGAAGCAGTTCAAACAGGGAAACTTCCGAAATCTCAACTTTTTCATTTCGTGTTGAGGCATGCATCAAATGCAGTTGCTCATTTACATGAACGGCTATTCCCACATGAGCCACATCCAGTCCGTCAATGGCAGTGGTAATAGCTATCAAATCACCATCGTTAATATTATGAGCGGCTTGCAACAAATCCTCTTTTGGTAAATACCACTGTTGAATTGAACTCAGTGCTTCTTCGGCCTGCTTAATTGAATTCAGAGAAATGTGGTTGTTCAGATGGGGATAATTTATGCTGTTAGTGGTCATCATATGAATATTCTTAACAAAGGGCTTCCCGCCGATATTCGCTGTAATATTCTCAAGAATACCTTTCTGCTCATTATTATGAATCCATTCGGAGAAATAGTGCAGTCGCGATTCATAGCCATTCATTACGCCATCCCTGTAACGGATGTATGTCAATTCGTGGCAAAAGTCTTCAAATTGTGTTTTGCCTTTTTTAATTGTCCTCGAAAAGGCCACCACACTCTCCAGGTAGGTGACGCAATCAAGCCCGGATAAATCAACCACCAGATTTTCGGTTGCCTGTTTATCCAGTGTGCCTCCAACATACGGAGTATTTACGAACTGTTTACCTGCAAACAGGACAACCTTATTCACAGCCAAACCGGAAAGATCAGCTTTTTGAGCCTCATGGATTATTGAATTAAAATCCTGCACATTCTGTTGCGTATATAAAACCTGGGCAATCAGATGGCAGGATAGCCCTATTGAAAAAAATATGGTAAGATGTATTTTCATTGTTTCTTCACTTCAGTTTACTATTGGCGAAGTCAGTGCTTCATGAGCCTCATTTTTTTTAATACCAATAAGCCATGTATTTGAATGGGTTGGGTTTCATGTATAATTAGTATACGAACATAAATAACTACGGGTTACTTATAATTAACCATGTCTGCCGGGGAAAAAACAACCGGGTATTTCATACTCACTGCAAATTTCATTTTTGCGGGCAAAGACGTTGATCCGCATCGGAAAATAGAGTGCAGGGTAACGGGAAGTAGCAGTATATTAAAGTGGGGGAATATTGGTTAGCATTTCCGCCAGTTTACGGCGGTTGACTTTCATTGATTCGTTGCGGGGGAATTGCTCCACACAGTATATTTCTTTTGGCCGCCAGTGGCGCGGTAGGAAACTTTCGAAATCGGCTTTCATGGTTGGCAGTGAATCCGGGGCATGTTCATTTTCAAATACAAAAACCAGCCTTTGCCCGAGATGGTCATCGGGTAATCCAATGGCCAGACAGGTAAGCAAGGTTCTCGACTGCACCAAAGCTTCCACTTCTTCAGGAACAATTTTAACGCCGCCCGAATTGATCAGGTTGTCGTAACGGCCAATCCAGTTGAATGTTGCGGGCCCGGTAAAGGCAACCAGGTCATTGGTAACTACTCGTTGAGGCAGGTAATCAGCCTCAACAATCAGGCATCCCCTTTTGTCACTGGATAGTGTAACTCCGGGCAGGGCCTGAAAAGCTTGTTGGGGGAAAGCTCCGTTTAGTCTTTTTATAGCAATATGGGAACTGGTTTCAGCCATTCCATAAGTAGCATATACTTCCGTGGCAAGGCCATGAAAGCGCTTTTCAAGTTCGGGGCTTATTTCACTGCCCCCTATGATCAGTTTTCTCACCGGATCCAACGTACTGTTGCAGTTTATCAGGTTCATGACCTGAAGGGGTACCATGGCGCAAAAGTCAATGCGGGGGTGACCACTCAGGTCAGGCAGACTTCTGGGTTCAGTCAACAGCAGGTTCAGATTACCAGTAAAGCATCTGATCACCATCATTTTACCTGCAATATAATCTACCGGCATACAGAGCAGGGCAGTTTGTCCTTTTTCCAGGTTCAGATAGTGAGAGGTGTTCAGGGCAGAATTCATCATGGCTTTTTTGGGCAGCCTGATTTCTTTGGTCTTGCCGGTTGTTCCGGATGAGTATTGCTGTATATACTCACTATCGCTCAGCCAATTGATAATAAATCTATAGACTTCCCTTTCCCAGGCATGGGTTTCGGATGAAACAATCTTCTCTGTGGCGCAGGCCAGCAGTTCTTTGAAGGTATAGGGTTGGTTATTAATGGTAAGATTGCGCTGCCAGGGTTCCATGTGTATCATTCGGGTACAAATACTGAGAAATCCCACTTCCTGTCGGGGTCGAAATACAATCTTTCACCATGAAGGTATAGTGGAGAAGGTACGTTGTTGCTAAAAAGAGATCCGGTACTGAGGCCGTGAAATATAGGGTTTTGCAGGGTATAAGTCCATTGTGCAATGGCATTCAGTCCGATATTGGTTTCCAGTGACGAAGTAATCCACCAGCCTGTATTGTTTTTATCTGCCAGACTGATCCATTCCCTGCAAGAAGCAAGGCCCCCCAACAGGCCGGGTTTAAGTACCAGATAATGAGGGCGGATGGTTTCAAACAGTTTTCGCTTTGCTGAACCGGCATGTTTGCCAATGAGTTCTTCGTCAAGTGCTATGGGCACAGGCGATGATTCACACAGCCTGGCCATTTCTTCAGGATGGCCGGATGCAATTGGTTGTTCAATACTATGCAGGTCATAGTCAGAAAGCATCTTAATCATTT
>CAYTNC010000038.1:10938-18769 GCA_964438935.1 uncultured Bacteroidales bacterium | reverse complement strand
GCTGGTAAATGGTTAATTATTGTGTATGATGTTACTGGATTTAGTTCGTTTTTTTGGATTTACATCGTTTTTTTGCCCTGAAAGGGGCATAAGATATTAGGATAGGGCAACGCCCTATCTGGTGTTGAATGTGTAACATAATCGCCCTGAAGGGCATAAGCATATTTACCATGTCGCAATCATTATCAAAAGTTTATGTGCATATAACCTTTAGCACAAAGAACATTCATCCTTTTATTGATGATACAATTGAAGATTCTCTTTTTGAGTACATAGGAGGAACCTGTAGAGGTGTAGATTGTAATCCGATTAAAGTTGGAGGATATCGTGATCATGTCCACGTATTATGTCAACTGTCAAGAAAAATAACACAAATGAAGCTATTAGAGGAAATCAAGAAACAGTCCTCAAAATGGATCAAGACAAAAGGTGCGAATTATGCAAACTTTTATTGGCAGGATGGATATGGTATTTTTTCTGTAAACCCTGCAGAAATTGACATTGTTGTTGCTTATATAGCCAACCAACAAGAACATCATAAGAAAATGACCTTCAAGGATGAATTCCGGGCGTTTCTCAAAAAATATAAGGTAGATTATGATGAACGATATGTTTGGGACTAAAAGCCTTGCTATCGCCCTTTCAGGGCTTTTGGTGATTAACGATAGCTTAAATAGGGCGTTGCCCTATCCTGATGCTGTTGCCCTTTCAGGGCACTCTCGCAGACAAAAATTATATGATTATTGTAGGGAGTGAAATCAAATCAATATTGTGAAGTAATAAATACCGATCACAAGGTTTGCGCAGTCCGAAAATGCGAAGTAAATGAGCAATCTTCGGACAAGCGTAAACACAGCAAATGGGACTTTATGTACAGACACTAATTATAGAATATCCATGTATTACAACGCTTAGCTTGACGACTATACATTGAGGGATGCTGATTGTTGCAATTTAAATAAATGCTATCAATTTTTCAGTTTTTCCTGATATTCACGTAAAATGTCATGATTCCTGAGCGGGTTTCCGTATTGTATTATCCTATTTTCGCCATTTATCATAAAGGTCCGCAAAGATTCATCAGTTGTGATAAGATTATTTTGGCGCTCAAAATTATAGTTGTCATCCCATAAAACTTTTCCGGTAACCTTAATTTGAGGTTGTAAGTTATACATAAAAAAAGCCGAATCCCTTTTGCCAAAATTCAAAATAAAAAGTAACATACTTGTATCGTCGGTAATAATAGTATTGAAAATACTATCAGTTTTCTTTATCTTTAAAAGAAAGCAATCTGAACATGTGATGTCAACAATTGATATTATTCTTTTATTTCCCTCAATTTCATTTAAGAAAGAATCTGATTTATAAAATTGGTTACCCTCAAGTTTTAAAAGGGTGTTTGGGAAACAAATGGTCTTTGCTAAAATTGTATCTTCATTTTTACGAATACCATACTTATTTTTGGATTTAAAACATGAAAAAAGTAACAGTGAAACAGAGCAAATGATTAAAATGAACACTATGTTATTATTCATAATTATTCAAGATTAAGATTGAAATACCCTAATTGCTCTTTTCTTTCCTCGAAATAGGCTATTATTCGCTTTTTTTCTTTATCCACGCAAAAACATTGAATCTTATTCCCAATCTCAATTGTTTTTTTGTAATTCCCTTGAATGTCATAAACTAATACTTTTGTCATAAGTCTGGCATTAGGTCTCTTATATTCATCGTAGGAAACATTCACTTCTCCCAAATATCCGGCAATAATGTAATTATCAATTAAACTCACTCCCCGATAATATGTTTTCTTATTATCTTCATTATTAAAACAATCAGGTCCATATATATTATGCTTAAGATTGCCATTGATATCGCAAATAGTCATCAAATCGCACTTGGAATAACAATTAACATACATATTATTCTCATACGAAAGTGCAAAGTATGAATTTGATTTGTATCGCCCGATAGCTTTGGGATGCGTATAGCCAAATTTTTCTGTTTTATTACTATTTAGATTAAATTTCAACATTACCATTTCATAGGTGGAATTGCTGAGTGGATTTATTCCATTGCCAATTACAATGCTATCATTGAGAAATTGAAATTCATTTAAAAATAACCCTTTTTCTAAACACGCCCTCTGAATTGGTTTATACATTTCATTATTCAAAACACTGTCTAAGTGGAATTCCCAGATAACCATTTTTCCATAATCAGGCACCAAGAAAATTCTTTTTTTTTCATTATAACATACACCACCCGAATTTACAATTTCACCAGGACCTTTTCCTCTAATTCCGGTACTCGTAACGTAATTGAAATTATTTTTATTAAATAAATGAAAAACTTTGTTTTTCGCTGGCCTAAGTTCACTAACAATTAAAAAACTATCAAGAATATATAGTTTAGAAAGGCCAAAAATGATATCACTTTTAATATTAATAATTTCATCATTTACATTAACAGTTTTATCATGATGTTTCTGAAATTTCTCAGTTTTATTATCAATATTACCTTTGCAGGCTATTAAAAACAATAGCAGAAAAGAGGCAAATACTTTTAAGTTTTTCATGACTTATATTTGTTCTTTTTTAGTAAAAAGTGTGGTTACAGTTGGTAACCACACAAAAATTTAACAAATTTTACCATTGATACTCATGTACATTAGGATGCCATGTGTAGCACCAGCAACCCTCATCACACTGGGCAGTACACCCATTGGGACATTCTGATTCTTTCATCGTTGCGTTAGCAACAGGGGTATTAATAACATATAGTACAGCAAATCCACCTAATAAAAATGCGATGGCTAACAACTTTTTAGCTTTTTTTTTCATTTCAAGTAATTTAAAAGTATAACAAACGTTTTGGCTACCTGATATATCCTTTCACAGGTCAGATAATGCAATTATCAAATCACATATTTTTCTTATTTTTGCCTGTCACCTCCTTTCGTTTTGGGGTGTAACCAGGCAGGAAGTATGCTTAACTACCATTAGGGCTTCCTGCCTTTTTTGTGTCTTAAACTTTGTTGTTAATAGTTCAATAACAGCATTCCCTGGTTCAATAAGCAATCATTAATATCAATGCAATAAAACCATTATACCCTCTTCTGAATCGACCAATTAACAATAAATCTTCTTACAAACCTCTTTCAACTATTTTCTTTACACTTTTTCAGCAGTGGGTTGATCAAAAATAAAAAGAAAAATTTAGAAAACTACCCCCCCGTAATTTATACTGATTCTAAATAAATACCTGAGATGTTTGATGTTGTTTGACGAAGAAGTTTGAAGCTACGCGTTTGAGGCTTCGTGTTTGATGCTACAAGCCTTATACGCCATCAAACTTATTTGACCCTGTCAGGTATTTCCAATCCCGGTAAACAGCATCCTGATCCTTCTTGGAAAACAAAAACCCTTCCCGCGGTCGTGCAGGAAGGGTTTTTATTTACTTTAGATTCCTTGTGTAAAGCTTTTCAGGCAATTTCAGAATGATGTTGATATGACATCTTCGTCGGCATTGTAAACATTGCCTTCGGCACATGCTGAAAAGGTGACATTACTGGCCGTGACGTTACTGCTGTTGTAAAGCACTACGCCATAGCCGGTGCTGTTCCGGATCACACAATCTGAGAGCGATACCTTTGCACTTTCGTTTACATACAGGTTCTGTGATTCCGATCCCGATCCGCCATGTTCAATAATGCAATGTTGTAATGAGTTGCTCACGGATGAATAGATGTATACACCCTGCCACTGTCCGGTTTCACCTTCAACATGCGAAAAGGTTATTGGTTTTTCTGTTGTGCCATTGGCGGTAATTTTGCCAGCGGAAATGACTTCAATATAAGTGTCATCGTTGAAAAGCAGCGTTACTCCTGCATTGATAGTGAGAGTTTCTTCAACATAAATGCCTTCGTTAACGAGATAGGGAATGTCAACGTCACATATTGTTATATCAACATTCTCGGCATAGCCATAGTTTATTTGCACAAATGCCTCGGGGGTGTTTTCGGATAACTGCGATGCGGCATCTATTAAAAACACCTTGTCGAAACTGGCTATGCGAACAGGCGCCTTGTCGCATTGCCTTATAATATTGTTTTCAAATGATGTTACAGTGCCATAATTGTAAAGTCCATTACTGGCTGATCTTGTAATGGTGCAGTTTTTAATGCTCAGCCTGGCATCCTGCGCAACGGTGATGGCACCATAATCACTATTCGAACCGGCGTTTTCCACGATAACATATTCCATCATATTGTCTGCCCGGTTTGAACGGAATTCAACACCACCCCAGGCTCCTTTATTCGGGTTATTTACAGGCCCGGTTAGTAAAATGGGTTTGGTGGCGGTACCAACCATTTTAAGACCTGCATTCTGGCCTACCTCTATCCAGCCATCGGTTCCGGTAAAAGCAATGGTAACCCCCGGATTTACGGTCAGTAAAGCATTCCCGTCGATATAACAGGTTCCTTCAATAACATAGTCAATTCCCGGTCCACGGTCAATGAGGGTTTTATTGGCACTCATGGTTCCCGACAGGGTAATGGCTGCCAGCGAGGTTACCGAAACCGTGTAGGTTTCAACTGAACCGTCCTCCGCCGTAACCGTGTAAATAACAGGCGAGGTGAAATTCTGTGCAAGTCCGGAAGCAGGTGTTATAACTGCGTCTTCCGACACCACAATCAATGGTATCAAAGCAGTGACATCTTCAGCAGCAACATTCGAGAGGGTGATGGTTTTGTTGGTTTCGTCAATGACACCAACTGTTACGGGATCGGCTGATGTGATTGTAAACGAAATGATCTTTTTCTGATTGCTCTTTTGTACATCATCATCATCGTCTTTGGAGCATCCAACTGTTAGGGCAACCAATAACACAGCAAAATAATACTTAAGCATTTTCATGGTCATGTGATTTTAGTGATAAATAAATTTTTATATTACCGTCTGTAATCTTTGTCGCTTAATATGATTTGCACGACAGGGACAAAAGTATAGCTCGACAAGGTTATGATTTTACCCCCAAAAAGGGGTTTTTTTTGGGATTGAGAATACAGAGATTTGTCATGCATATGAAAAGAACTTTTCCATCTTCGGAGACATACAATTACCCCACAAGCCATAGAGGTTTTCAACGGATTTATCATTGGGTCTTGCAGCGATTCACACACTGTATCATTCCTGTAAGGAATTTGGGGGTAATACTTTTTTTTATACAAGTGTTGCTATGTACTGCTCAAACCCTGAAATCGCAGCCGGTTACTGACTTGATGCAGGCTGCCGATTCATGCATGCTCTGGTCGAAAGCAGGCCGGCTTGCCGAAGCCGATTCGCTTTGCAGCCTGGCACTGAGGTGGACGGAGGGTTCTGATGATGTTTATGCAAAGGCCAATTTACACAGGGTAGCCGGAAACCTGGCACTCAACAGGCACGATTATGTGACGGCAGATGCCCAATTCAGCAAAGCCCTGACCATGATTGAAAAAACTAAAGCCGGCAAAGGAAAAGTCCTTAAAGCCAACATCATTTTCGAATACTCATTGATGTATTATAAGCAAAGTGATTTCGATAAATCACTGGAAGCATGCTTTGATGCAAGAAAACTTGCTGACGAAACCGGAGACCTTAAGCTGATGGCGCAGATCGACAACCGTATTGGCGGAATTTATACTGTGTTGCGGCAAACCGATAAGGCTTCTGACTATAATAAGCAGGCATACCTCGAGGCCATGCAGACAGGTGATAAGGAGCTACTCAGCGCGGTGCTGATTGCCTATGGAAATTTCATGTTGCATCAACAGGATACAACTGAAGCGATCAGGCTTTTTACTGAAGCATTTGAAAATGCAAAAGCATTAAATCTGCCGCATAATATGTCTACTGCAGCGTATGACATTGCTTATGCTTACCTCGAAATGGGAGAATACAATAAAGCCCTGGAGTATAGTCGGATAGCCTATAAATGGGGAAAGGCTGGCAAGAATCCCTTTGATGCGTGCGACGGGCTTTATAAAATTGGACTGTCATATTATTATATGGAAGCGTTTGACATTGCACGTGACACGTTGACCCTTGCCCTGGAAATGGCCAAAAACATACAATCAAAAGCACTGCAACATATGATTTATGATGCCTTAAACTGTCTGGAAGCCAGTGATGGAAATTTTGAAAAGGCTTATGATTACTTCGTTTATTTTTATGAATTGTCTCAGGAGATTTTATCGGAAAAAGATCAGCAGCAAATGAATTTCCTTGAGGCAAGGTATAAGGATGCACGTAAACAAGCCGAAATAGACAAGCTGAAACATCGTGTTGAGAAAGGAGTGACGCTGATTGTTATTTTGCTGTTGCTATTGATTCTTTTCTTTGCTTACTACCGATACAGGCAAAGATTGTCCAATGCCTACCGCCAGGCAAAAGAGCAGGAAATAATCAAACTTGAACAGGAGAAACAGCTGGTTGCCACCCAGGCACTTTTAAAAGGAGAAACAACGGAGCGTGTAAGATTGTCAAAAGACCTGCACGATGGCATTGGCGGCATGCTGTCGGCAACCAAATTAAAAATAGCTAATATGAAAGGTAATTTAACCATACCCGAAGAGCATGTGGAGACATTTAACATGGCACTGAACATGCTCGATAATTCCATCCGGGAATTACGAAGGGTAGCCCATAACCTGATGCCCGAATCGCTGATGAAATACGGATTGAATCCGGCACTGCAGGATTTCTGTAACAGTCTGGAAAATGTGCAGTATCATTTCTATGGCTCCGACAGGCGGCTGGATGAAAAGTTTGAAACTTCGGTTTACCGGATCGTTCAGGAACTGGTCACAAATGCTGTTAAGCACTCCGGTGCTGAACAAATTAACGTGCAGCTGATTGTTGAAGAGGACCGTGTGAGCATTGTGGTGCAGGACAACGGAAAAGGTTTCGATGCAGAGGTTGTTAAACATAGCAAAAGCGGAGGATTGCAGAACATCCGCTTCAGAGTGACCTCGTTTAACGGACACCTCGATATTTCTTCAAAACCGGGATCGGGAACCGAAATTACCATTGAGTTCAATTGTTAAAATGCAGGCAGATGGTTGATATTGTAATTATTGATGATCACCCGGCGCTAACCGAAGGGTTGAAAAACCTGATCGAGACTTCGGGTACCGGAAAGGTTGTCGGCACTGCTACTACCGGTAAAGATGGGCTGAGATTACTCGAAAAATTGAATCCCGGTTTGGTATTGCTGGACATTGGACTGCCTGACGGGAGCGGTTTGGATGTTTGTAAAACCATTCATGAAAAATGGCCGCTTATTAAAATACTGGCAATTACCAGCTTTGGTGAATTCACCATAGTCAGGAAGATGCTCGAAAACGGCGCTTCGGGATACCTGCTGAAAAATGCCATGCCGGAAGAAATTATCGAAGGCATACAATGTGTTATGGAGAACGAGGTTTTTCTATGCCACGAAGTGGATTTGCTGATGAAGAAGCAAATGCACAAGCATATTTTTCTTACGCCACGTGAAACAGAACTGTTGCGACTGATAGCCGAAGGATTCACCAATGCCGAAATTGCAGAGAAACTTTTCCTGGGAGTGGAAACCGTTAACAGTTACCGGAAAAACCTGCTGTTTAAACTCAACGCACGGAATACTGCTGTCCTGGTAAAGATGGCCATTGAGCAGAAGCTGATATGAAACAAGGGACAAGACAATGAAAGAATGAGGGAATGAAGGAATGAAGGAATGAAAGGACAAAGTATGATAGAGTTTGATAGGGTTTGATAGGGTTTGAAGGTTCAAAAGCGCAGCCTCAAAC
>CAYTNC010000038.1:0-10838 GCA_964438935.1 uncultured Bacteroidales bacterium | reverse complement strand
AATTTTTACTTTAGCTTTGTCAAAATTACTGATATGGAATACGATTACAATACCAGCCGCAACAATTTGATATTACCGGAATACGGCAGGAACATACAAAAAATGGTGGAACACATCCTCACCATTCCCGACCGCGAAGAAAGAAACAGGCTGGCACATGCTGTTATCATCATCATGGGAAACATGAATCCGCATTTGCGCGACATCAATGATTTCAAACATAAACTTTGGGACCACCTGGCCATCATGGCCGATTTCAAGCTTGATATTGATTTTCCTTACGAAATACCGCGTCCCGAAGAGTTTACCGAAAAACCCAGGGTCGTAAGTTACAACGACAGCGACATCCGTTTCCGCCATTATGGTCATATTGTTGAAGCACTGATTAAAGAAGCCCTCAAGTTGCCTGACGGCGACGACAAGGATACGCTGATCAAGATGATCGCCAATCACATGAAAAAATCCTATTTGGCCTGGAACCGCGATTCGGTTACCGATGAAACCATTCTGAAAGATTTGTTTGAATTAAGTGGGCGGAAACTGATTATCAAAGAAGGTCTCAAGCTGGCCGATCAAAAAGAATTCCAGAAACCCAAACCACAGCAACAGCAGCAACAGCAGCGGAAACGGATGCAGATGCAGCAGCGCAAAAGAACCATGTAAACTTTTCCGAATGACTTCCTTCAGAGTTACCGGCGGCCATCAGCTCAGGGGTGAAATTATTCCTCAGGGTGCAAAGAATGAGGCCCTGCAGGTGATTTGCGCCACCCTGCTGACTCCTGAAAAAATTACCATCCACAACATTCCGGATATCCTTGACGTCAACAACCTGATTGACCTCATCGGCGCACTGGGTTCCGAAGTGACCCGCATATCCAAAAACTCCTGCACTTTTTCAGCCCAAAACATCAACATCGACTACCTGCTTAGCGACGATTTCAGAAAACGCAGCGGCAGCCTGCGCGGGTCGCTGATGATCATGGGCCCCCTGCTGGCCCGCTTTGGCAAAGGGTACATACCCCGACCCGGTGGCGATAAAATAGGACGCAGAAGAATGGACACCCACATCAACGGTCTGGTTAACCTGGGGGCAACCTTTGATTATGAATATACCAGTGAATTTTACAAGCTTCATGCCGAAAAGCTGATTGGTTGTGATATGCTGTTGGAGGAAGCTTCTGTGACAGGTACAGCCAATATACTTATGGCTGCTGTTCTGGCAAAAGGCAAAACCACCATCTACAATGCTGCCTGCGAACCTTATGTGCAACAGTTGTGTCAGATGCTGAACCGCATGGGAGCCAATATCTCCGGCATCGGCTCCAACCTGCTCACCATTGAAGGAGTAGATTCACTGGGCGGTTGCGGGCACACGTTGCTCCCCGATATGATTGAAGTAGGTTCGTTCATAGGCCTGGCCGCCATGACCCGCTCGGAGATTACCATTAAAAATGTGTCGTGGAACAACCTCGGAATTATTCCTTCGGTGTTTCGCAAAATAGGAATTGAATTTGAGAAACGCGGTGATGACATATACATCCCTGCCAGGGACCATTACCAGGTGGAAACATTTATTGACGGCTCCATTTTGACCGTTGACGACGCTCCCTGGCCCGGTTTCACGCCCGACCTGATCAGCGTGGTGCTGGTGGTTGCCACCCAGGCCCGCGGCAATGTGCTCATTCACCAGAAAATGTTTGAAAGCAGGCTGTTCTTCGTGGACAAACTCATTGAAATGGGAGCCCAGGTGATTCTCTGCGATCCGCACCGTGCCACGGTATACGGACTCGACAACCAGATCAGGCTGCGACCTACCACCATGACCTCGCCCGACATACGTGCCGGGGTGGCCTTGCTGATTGCCGCACTTTCAGCCGATGGCACCAGCACCATTCACAATATCGACCAGATCGACCGCGGGTATGAGCAGATTGACCTCCGCCTGAATGCCCTGGGCGCCAGGATTGAGCGGATTCCCTAAAATGTTCGTTTCCTGTTGGCAAAAACAGAAACTCTTTGAATACTATTGCATCAAAAACGTTACATTTGTTGCCTGTGTTGTAATAAGCCATGAACCCTGAATTTATTGTTTTTGGTACCTGCGGTTTTGTTGTACTTTCCATTTTGCTGATCCCCCTGCTGAGGGCAAATCTTAAGTCGGTAACTGCACTCTTTCTGATTTTTATCAACGCGTTGCTCACCTCTGTTCCGGCAATCGGGGCATTGATGGGTAATTCCTTTACGCTTGAGATTTTTGGCGGACCCAACTTCGGAAATATCCTGCTTGAAATCGATCCGTTATCGGCCTGGTTCATTCTGATCATCAACATCACCCTGATCAACGGGGCCATTTACGGAATCGGGTACATGAAGGCGTATGAAAAGCAAACCGGAAACCTGAGCCTGCACTGGATCATGTTTGTGATCTTTCATGCCTCAATGCTTTGGGTATGCATGCTTCACAATGGCTTTGCCTTTCTTATTGCCTGGGAGATCATGACCCTGTCATCGCTCATTCTTGTCATGTTCAACCAAAACAAGGCCAGTACAATGCAGGCCGGGGTGAATTACATGGTTCAAATGCACATTGGCGTTGCCTTTCTTACCCTGGCCTTTATCTGGATTTTTGTTAACCAGCAAACTTCCGACTTTCAGGGCATTGCCGCCTTTCTGCAGGGACAGCATACCTACTGGGTGATTCTTTTCTTTTTCGTTGGTTTCGGAATCAAGGCCGGTTTTATACCGCTTCACACCTGGCTGCCCTATGCTCATCCTGCTGCACCTTCGCACGTTTCGGGAGTCATGTCGGGAGTTATTGTTAAAATGGGAATTTACGGAATTGTGCGGATTGCCATGATGATCAACACGGATGCCCTTGTTCCCGGGATCATGCTGATGATGATATCGGCCGCAACAACGCTGTATGGCATACTGAATGCTTCTGTTCACAGAGACTTTAAGAAAATGCTGGCATTCTGCACCACCGAGAATATCGGCATCATTGGCATGGGAATCGGGTTGGCCTTAATTGGTAAGGCACTGGATAATCAGGCCCTGTTTGTGTTCGGTTTTGCAGCAGCATTAATTCATGTACTCAACCATTCGCTCTACAAATCGCTGCTGTTTTTTGCTGCAGGGAATATCTATACCAAAACACATACCCGCAACATGGAGTTGCTGGGCGGACTCATCAGGCAAATGCCCCAAACAGCCATTATATTTCTTATTGGCGCACTGGCCATCGGCGGGTTGCCGCCTTTTAACGGGTTTGTTTCCAAATTCCTGGTATATTCAGGATTTGTTGAAGCATTCAGAAACCAGGATATGGCGCTGAATGCGCTGATGATCATCGGCATCACCATACTATCCATGGCAGGCGGCGTTTCCCTGCTCACCTTTACCAAAGCATTCGGTACCATTTTCCTGGGAGAGCCCCGTTCGGAGATCATACACAGAACCGGCGAAGTTTCCCTGATGATGCGGGTACCCTTGTACGCCATTGTGCTGCTCATGCTCCTCATTGGTATCTTTCCGGCTGTGATTGTGAATCCCGTCCTCAGCATTATCAGCAGGTTCACACCTACCGGTCTGATTATGCCATTCGCAGATATCACCGGCGTGCTCACCCTGGTGGGACGAGCATCCCTGTTGCTGATTGCGCTGATTGTTCTTCTTTATTTTATCAGAAGTCTTGCATTCCGCAGGAAACCGGTGGAAATTACCCCTACCTGGGGTTGCGGATACGTTGCTCCCGGGCCTGCCATGCAGTATACGGGCAAGTCATTTTCCAAAAGCCTGGCCAAGCTTTTCGGTTTCATTACCATTGAAAACAAAAAGTATAAGGAACTGAAGACGGTTTCCATCTTCCCTTCGCCCAGGACCTATGCATCCTATTATCTCGAGTTTTTTGAAACCCGGATCATTGATCCTGTGATCAGGCAATTCCTGCGACTTTTCAATTACTTTACCTTTATTCATAATGGCAAGATCCAGTTTTATGTACTGTACGGACTGTTGTTTATGGTCATTCTGATCATCCTGTCGTTTATTAATGTGTTGTAATAACCCAACATGAGTGTTGCTTTTCTGATATCGACCTTTCTTTTTATGCTGCTTATTTCCCTGGCCCCTCCCGGGAAAAAGGGAATGGTTGCTGTTGCCGGAATTCTGGTTAACGCCGCCATGAGCTCCTGGATATCCGTGGCTTCCCTTTCAGGGAACGCTTATTCACAGGTACTCGCCGGAGGTCCGGTTTTTGGCGAACTTGCCCTCCGGCTCGATGGCGTTTCCGCCTGGTTCATTTTGGTTACGAATTTCACCATGCTGACAGGAATTCTTTACGGACGGCAGTATCTCAGGCACCACCCTGCCGGGTCTGCCGAAATGAGCCTGCACTACATCAGCTACCTGTTGAACCATGCCGCACTCACAGGCATTTACCTCATACAGAACATGCTGGCCTTCCTGTGTGCCTGGGAAATCATGGCGTTAACGGCCTTTCTTATGGTTATCTTTGAGCATCACCGCATGGAAACCCTCAAAGCAGGTATCAATTACCTGATCCAGTCGCACATCAGCATAATTTTGCTCACCCTGGGATTCATCTGGGTTTATACCTCCACAGGTTCTTTTGATTTTGAAGCCATTCGCACCTATTGCCTGTCTGCAGGCCATGAGGCAGCCCTGCTGCTTTTTCTTGTATTCTTCGTTGGTTTTGGCATTAAAGCCGGTTTTGTTCCCTTTCATACCTGGCTGCCCCATGCGCATCCCGCAGCGCCGTCTCATGTTTCGGGAATCATGTCGGGAATACTCATAAAGGCCGGTATCTACGGCATTCTCCGGATCCTTCTGTTAATGCCCGAAAACCACCTGGCCATGGGTTATTTTATCCTGGCGGTTTCGGTAATTACAGGTCTCTACGGGGTAATCCTGGCCATCGTACAACACAACATCAAAAAACTACTGGCCTACCACAGCATTGAAAACATAGGTATCATCGGAATCGGAATGGGTATCGGAACAATCGGGGTAGGACTGGGCAGCCCGTTCATGGCATTCGCGGGATATGCCGGCGCCATGCTGCACATACTCAATCACGCATTGTTTAAATCACTTCTTTTTTATAGCGCAGGTAATGTTTACAATGCCCTGCACACGCTGGTAATCGACCGCATGGGCGGCCTCATCCGCAACATGCCCCGCACGGCCCTTTTCTTTCTCATTGCCTCCCTTGCCATTTGCGGCCTTCCTCCATTCAACGGATTCATATCCGAATTTCTCATCTACTCGGGACTTCTCAATGCAATCGGGTCGAGTCACACAGCCTCTGTAATCATACTGGCAGTGATTGCCCTGGCATTAATAGGCGGCCTGGCCTTGCTGTGCTTCACCAAAGCCTTCGGCATTATTTTCCTGGGAACGGCCCGGCAAACACATCATACCGAAATCCGCGAGGAAAACAATGCCACACTGTTCCCCATGGCGCTTACTGCGGTACTTATCATTGCAATCGGACTGCTTCCCCAGCTTTTCATTTCGGCTCTCAGGCAGCCTGTGGAATTATTTATAACAATGCCTGACCAGGGAGTGATGCAATTACCGGCCAGGATCATGCAACAAATCAGCATTTCCGTTTGGGGGCTGGTGCTGCTGATTGCGGTCCTCTGGCTGCTTAGAAAAGTAATTGCCAGCAGGCAGGTTGCCGTTGGCCCTACCTGGGGATGCGGTTACAGCACTGAATCACCAAAGCTGCAATACACAGCCAGTTCATTCGTTCGTTCCTATACGAAAATAATCAAACCGCTTACAATAACAAAAAAATCAAAAGATGAGGTGTTGGGAATCATTCCCGGACCGCTGCACACCGAGACCCATTTCCACGATAAACTGGAATCGGGACTGGTTGACTGGCCCACGAGAAATCTCAGGGGATTTCTTGGCCGGTTCAAGTTTCTTCAGAACGGGAGTGTGCAGTTCTATGTGCTTTACGGGGTAGTGTTTATAGCAATAAGCATTACCGTACCCCTGATTATTGATGCTGTCAGAAACCTTGCCCACATATTAAAACATTTGTAACATGCGTGTGATAAGTTTACTATTGATACTGATAACCAGCTTTTTCTTCACCGGGATCATCATCCGTACCAAAAGCATCCTGTCGGGAAGAAAAGGCCCCGGTATACTGCAGCCCATGAAAGACATCCTCAGGTCGTTGCGCATCGGGTCGGTTTACAGCAAAACCACCAGTTTTATTTTTCAACTGGCACCAACTGTTTATATTGCCACCATCCTCATGGCCATTCTCTTCATCCCGTTTGGCAATCAGAAGGGTGTATTTTCGTTTAACGGCGATTTCGTTTTTTTTGCCTACACGCTGGCCCTTGGCAAGTTTTTCATGATCATTGCCTCCCTCGATACCGGGAGCAGTTTTGAAGGTATGGGCGCCAGCCGCGAAGCACTCTATTCCATGCTGGTGGAACCTGCCTTTTTTATCATTATGGGTTCCTTCTCACTGCTGACCGGCTTCACTTCGTTTGTCGACATATTCAGCGCCATGCATTTCGGCTCGTACGTTACCTATGGTTTGGGGGCGCTGGCCGCCTTTGTATTTGCAATCATTGCCCTTATTGAGAACAGCCGCATGCCCGTGGATGACCCCAAAACCCACCTGGAACTGACCATGATCCATGAAGTGATGATCCTGGATAACAGCGGTTACGATCTTGGATTGATCCTTTATGGTACCAACCTGAAATTTGCCATGTACGGGGCGTTGATTGCCAACTTCTTTCACACCCCGGGCTATGAATGGTACTATTCCATCCTCATATTTTTCGGAGTTCAGCTGGCATTTGCCGTAACCGTGGGTGTTGTGGAATCCTTTTCGGCCCGTTTCAGAATGAATCACAACCCGCAGTTCATCCTGATGTTTACTTCCATTTCACTTCTGATATTTTTAGGTGTGTTGCTTCTTACGGGTAAAATAATCTAAAACATAGAGTCATGATCAATATACTCCTGATAGTTTTTACCATAAGCCTGATTTACCTGGCCATGGCCAACCGCATGCTCACCTACATACGCATCATAGCCTTTCAGGGTGTGCTGCTTTTTGGTGTGGCTTTTATAGAACTCATTGAAATCAACCTGCTCAACCTGGTTTTTGTATTGCTGGAAACCATCATCATCAAAGCAATTGCCATTCCACTCTTCATCAAATACATCATCGACAGGAACCACATCACACGTGAAGCCGAACCCTATGTTTCCAACTTCTTTTCGGTTGTCATCGTCACCGTGATCATCCTGGGATCATTCTTCCTGGCCAATGCCATTACCGGAACACATGTCAGGAAGATATTCTTTATAGTTGCGCTTTCATCACTTTTTACAGGACTATATATCATCATCACCCGCAGAAAAATTCTGACCCACATGATGGGCTTCCTGGTTATCGAAAATGGTGTTTTTGTGCTTTCACTGGCCGTGGGAAGCGAAATGCCCATGCTGGTGAACACGGGAATTCTGCTCGATATTTTTGTGAGCGTTATTCTGCTGGGCATTTTTGCCGATAAGATTGGAGATGTATTTGAAGAACAAGATGTTGAACAACTCAGAAATTTAAAAGACTGATTATTACCTGCTGCATATGATAGGAATATTCTTAATAGGTTCGCTGCTGATAAGCCTGGCATACTTCTTCAGTAAAAATCACCTGCTGAATGTGGTGCTGGCATTCGCCTTTTGCCTGCTGCATGGGGCTTTAGCCGTTGATGTTTACATGCACCGTGACATTACCCAACTGGTATATTTCACACCTGATGCCCTGGCTGTGATCCTGGTTTGCGTCAACAGCATAATTTGTATCCCCACGTTTTATCACGGTTTCGTTTACTTCAGCAAACACCCCTACAAACCGCATGAAATGGGATTGTTTTACGGTGCCATGGTATTGCTCACAGCTTCCATAAGTGCAGCCTACCTTTCGAATCACATGGGAATTTTATGGATATTTGTTGAACTCACCACCCTGAGTGCTTCCGCTCTGATATACCACCGCCGCAACAAGCTAACCCTCGAAGGCACCTGGAAATACATATTCATCTGCTCCATCAGCATCACACTTGTTTTTATAGGAATTCTCTTTGTTACGGTAGCCATACAGCATAAAGGCATAACAAACCTGTTCTATACAACGCTCTCCGAAAATGCAACCCTGCTGAGCCCATTCTGGCTGAAACTGTCGTTTTTATTCATATTTACAGGGTTTACGGCCAAAGCAGGGCTGGTTCCCATGTACACGGCAGGGATCGATGCCAAAGACAAGGCCCCCTATCCTGCGGGAGCACTCCTGGCCAGCGTGCTGATGAATGTGGGTTTTGTGGGCATTTTCAGGTTTTATGAGATCACCAGTCATACCGAAATCTACGCCTGGACCAACAAAATAGTGCTGATCTCCGCCATCCTGTCGGTTTTTGTTGCCGCCGTATACATGCTGCGTGTAAAGAACATCAAGAGAATGATGGCCTATTCGGGAGTGGAACACATGGGCATCATCATGCTGGGTATAGCCGCCGGGGGTATTGGCTACTATGCAGCCATCCTGCACCTGATATTGCATTCATTTGCCAAGCCCGCCCTGTTCTTTCAGTTTGGGCAGATTTACCGCACCTACGGGAGTAAAAGTGTTTACGACGTAGGACATTACTTTAAATATAACATAACAGGGGCTCTTGTGCTGCTCTTTGCCTTTTTTGTTGTAACGGCAATGCCACCTTCAGGTATGTTTGTGAGCGAATTCCTGGTGTTTAAATCACTTTTTGCGTCAGGCTACCTGTGGGTGCTGATCCTTACCATGATATTGCTTACGGTGATCATATGGGCTTTCGGAAAAAATGTTTTCAAAATGCTGTTTATTAAACCGGTTGATTTTGATGAATCCAGTGTAACACGAATACCTGTTTCGGAATCACTCAGTCAGTATATCCTGCTGGCCCTTGTGGTTTATTTGGGGCTTAATCCGCCCGAGCAACTGGTATCACTGATTCATGCAGCCATCAGTACGCTGCCAAAGTAGAGGAAGAATCAAGAACCAAGAATCAAGAGCCAAGATCAAAGAATAAAGAAATATGATTAACGCCATCGAGGTAAAAAACAATCAGCGCATACAGGTTAGGGACATACCTGTTTTGCCTTATGAGGAATTCCTGGAGTTGAACACCAACCTGACCAAAGACTTCTATTTTCATTGCGTGAATTACTTTGCCTGGTCGCAGGGCAATCAGCTCCGCTTATTTTGCTGCATTGCCGATGATACAACAGGACATATCCTTCTTTCCTCGTCTGTTGTTGCCAATGACAACACCCATGAATATCCTTCTTTCTCTGCTAAAAACCTGGCATTTCATGTATTTGAAAGAGAGATCCATGAAAACACAGGACTGAAATATGCCGATCATCCCTGGCTGAAACCATTGCGCTATCCGGTAAACAGGGCCGACAGTACCAGTGAAATCAGCAATTATCCTTTCTACCAGATTGAAAGCGAAGAATTGCATGAGGTTGGTGTTGGACCCATTCACGCGGGAATTATTGAACCCGGACATTTCAGGTTTATATGCAACGGGGAACAGATCCTTCACCTTGAAATTCAACTGGGCTACCAGCACAGGGGTGTTGAACAACTGTTCCTGGCACCAAAAAGCCTGCTGCAGCGTACTGTGCTTGCCGAGAGTATTGCAGGCGACACGGTGGTTGGCCATACCACTGCCTTCGCTGGTTTGTGGGAAAGCCTGTGCGATTTCACTCCGGGTGAAGATATCCTGCATGCGCGGACAATTGCCTCGGAACTCGAGCGGATTGCCATACATACAGGCGACCTGAGTGCCATATGCACCGATATCGCCTACCAACTGGGAAGCTCAGTGTTTGGCCGGTTGCGGACTCCGGTGATCAATACCTTTCAGAAATGGTGTGGTAACAGGCTGGCAAAAGGACTCATCAGGGTGGGAAAAAACCAGTACCCGCTGACTCCTTACATGGTTGACACCCTTACACAGCTTTTTGACGAATACGAACCCGACACCTACGAAATGTATGACCGGATGAAAACGCTGCCAAGCGTGCTGGCACGACTCGAACGAACCGGCATAGTAACACATGAGCAGGCCGAACGTATTGGCTGTGTGGGTATGGCAGCACGGGCTTCCGGGCTGATACGCGATATCCGGTGGACACATCCATACCTGATATATGGACAGATACCCCACCAGCCCATCGTTAAACACCACGGCGATGTGTATTCCAGAACCCAGGTACGCCGACATGAGATCAGCCAGTCCATCAGGTATATCCGCGACCTGATTGCCAAGGTGCCTTCTGAAAGCCACGATACCCCTGACCTTTCATCACCCAAACCCGACTCATTTGTGATTTCCCTTACCGAAGGCTGGCGGGGCGAGATTTGCCATTGTGCCATCACCAATGAAAACGGAGAGCTGGCACTGTATAAAATCAAGGATCCTTCCCTGCACAACTGGCTCGCACTGGCCTTGGCTGTAAGGAATAACGATATTTCCGATTTCCCGATCTGCAACAAGAGTTTTAACTTGAGTTACTGCGGGAACGACCTGTAATTATTTGTTGATTTGAAGATTTGAAGATTTGAAGATTTGATAATTGGTTGATGTGTTGATTTGATAATTTGATAATTGGGTTATGAGGTACAAAGCAAACATAGGGTCGGTTTTCTCTGAGATGCGCATTTTATACCACCAGGGAAAACAATACATACCGGATGTCACTACAGTTGAAGTCCCGGGGATATTCAGGGGACGGCC
>CAYTNC010000037.1:0-19092 GCA_964438935.1 uncultured Bacteroidales bacterium | reverse complement strand
TCCCGTAGGGACGCAATAAATATTGGCCTATATATAATTTGAAAAATTTTACCCGGACAACAATGTTATTTTAACGAAACATTCGAAAACCAGGATGAAAACCAACAAAAACAGACAACAAGCAACTGATGACCTTTCGGGTTGTGTGAACATTGGTAAGGATACCGAGGCAAAACTGAAGCAGGCAGGCATTGATTCGGTAAGCAAATTAAGGACTGTTGGAACGGAGCAGGCATTTCTCAGGCTTCAGGCCATGGATCCGGGTGCATGTATTCAATTGTTGTATGGGCTCGATGGAGCGGTGAGCGGAATAAAAGCCACAGAACTTTCGCAGCAGCGAAAGGAAGAACTCAAGGCCTTTCATAGGATGGCGAAGAAGAAGTTGTGAGTGACAGCGGTAAACCGGAACTAAGAGCCAAGAGCCAAGAGCCAAGACGGTGGCAGTAAGTCGCACTTCGACAGGCTCAGTGTGACAGTCATAGTCATACTGAGCCTGTCGAAGTATGGCGAGTACTTATTGTGTTAGCAGCATAGAAGTTGCGGTCATTGCGAGCGAAACGGAGTGGAGCGTGGCAATCTTGAGCGAAATGGCACTCAACGAAGTTAATCTATAATGCTTAGCTACCAGGTTAGAGATTGCTTCGTTTGTCGTACCTCCTCCCTCGTTTCTATCAATTTCCCGGGAATTCCTTAATAATATTAAACACCCCGTTAATGATCATTTGAACGGCAATAACTGCAAGGATCAGTCCCATAATTCGGGAAATGGCTTTAATCAGTGAAGGTTTTAATTTGTCGGCAATGCGGTGGCTGACTATGAACATCCAGTATGTAATCACACAAACGATGGCAAATACCAGAATAACCAGCAGCGTAAGCATAAAGCTTTTACCCTGGCCTACAAAGTTCATGGCAGTAGAAATAGTGCCGGGCCCGGCAAGCAGGGGTATACCCAGCGGCGAAACGGCCATTTCCTCGTAGGCCGAGCTGGTTTCTATAACCTTTGATCGTTGTGCATTTGATGATTTGCCTTTCAGCAGGTCATAACCTATAAAAAAAACAATGATGCCGCCGGCAACCTGAAATGCCGGCAATGTGATGTTAAAGAGCCGGAATATGATGTGACCAAAGAGGCTAAATATAGCAATGATCACAAAAGCGACCAAAACCGATTTAAAGGCCACTTTTTTTATAATACCCCTGTCCGCATCGCCTACCATCGACATAAAAACAGGGGTATTGCCGATGGGGTTCAGCATGGCAAAAAAACCAAGAAAAACAGTAGATATAAAAAGGCCAAAATCAGGTGCAGCTTCCATAACAATACAATATTTTCTGAAATAAAGATAGTATTGTTTTCTGAAAAAAAGCATTGATTCATTGGCCACTGATTATATGGCTAATGAATAATTCACAGTGCAACCTTACTTTTTTTGTCAGCAGGTTGCCAGACCAAATACTTTAGTAAGGCATTAACGTATCGGTACCGCCTGGTATTTCATCATTCCGCTCGCCCAGGGAATGAAATACTGAAAGTTAGGGGCGTCGGTATGTCCGCCATCGTGCTGCCGCCAGGCGAGTTCGCCGTCTAGTAATCCATTTAGTACAGGAGGCATTTGCTCTTTCATATAATCATTGGATACCCCGATATCCTTTACTCCCAACAATTTGAAAACTGAACCTGCTGCTACCGTGGCCATATAACTTCCTTTCTGGTCAAGCCAATGCGCATCTCCCTTTTCGGGAATACCATAGCTGATAAAAGTGAGGCGTGGTGCACACATGGCTATCAGTTCATGTGAATCTACTGAAAGATCACATCCTGTTTTGCGTCCAAATTTGGATTCTTCTGCGGCATATTTCTGGTAATTACCAGCCATCCAATGGTACTCTCCGTCACCGGACAGATTTTCAACAGCTTCGCCATAAAACCTGCGGTGTAAGGTTGCACCACCTTTTCCGGATGAGCCGATCAGTCCAACAGCAAAGCGCGATTCAAAAGCAAGGGTAACCAACGCCGCTTTGCCATAACGTGAAACGCCCTCAATGCCCACTTTCTTTGCATCCACCAGCGTGTCTGTTTCCAGGTAATCAAGAGCGCGTGCAGCACCCCATGCCCATGCTCTGAGAGAACCCCAGTCTTCGGGTTTCCGGGGCTGACCTTTATTAACCAGTCCGATTATGCCACGGGTAAGTCCGGCTCCATTATCAGCCTGAATGCTCGATGGGTCCAGCATAACATATCCCCATCCGGCAGCCAGTAATTGTTCTGTGGGAGCTGAGTTTCCATCGATGGGTGGCGCAAAAAAACCGGGACCTGCCAACCGGGTGATGGGTGAATAGGCAGGGTACTTTTCAAAAATTTCCTTCATAGCAGGATCACTGGCAATCATCATTTTCCTGAAGGCTGCATTTATTTTTTCCATGTCATCGGGCATGGGTTGTGCCGGGGAGGGCAGTGACGGCCGGCCAAACATAATCAACACGGGTACCGGGCCTTTCACATTAAGGGGAGTGACAACCACCATGTTGATATCCACATTGATCAGGGGGTATGAACTGTTGTCCACATGTCCGGTCATTTGTTTTGCCAGCACCGGTATGCGGCCTACAAACTCCCTGTCGGTTATCTTAGCGGTCCATGTAACGCCTGGAATGTTTGCTGGCAAGCGACCATAAACCTCCCTCTCAAATTCTTCAGCAATTTCAGGTCTGCGCTGTTTCCACCATATATCCGCTGAAGTAACCTTTTTTCCGTTTTTTAAGGTAAGTACATCAGGAAGTTGGGGGCAGGGATTGGCAAGGGATTCGTCATAATTGGCATGGTTGGGATCCTTCTCGTTACCGCTGAATCCGGGCCGCAGCCGGGTAATACCCAGTTGTTTCATCATGTTCTCATGATCCTGATCGGTGGTAAAGTTTACCGGAGCAATGTATTTGCTGTTCCCGGTTTTTGCTTCCTGGGCAGCGGATGTAAACGCTATGCAAAAAGAAAGGAGAAGTAAGGCTGTTGTTCTCATTTGACCTGTTTATTAATTGTTTAAAAAAGTCAATTCAACATCCAGGTGGGTGTTTTTTTCGACTTTTGAAGATAGCAAAAATGTTATAAAACTGTTCCGGAATATATTTTTCTACACACAACCAATTCCCATCTTACAACTCGAAGCTAGAAGCTTACAGCTAGAAGCTAATGACCAATAGCTAATAGCATATTCTCAGCACTTAATGTCAAAATCTGAGCAATATTTATCTTATCTTTAAGCTTATTCATCAATAAAAGCCAAACCGTACTGAAATATTTTCGTATTGAAAATAAAGACCGCACTGATTAAGTATGAGTAAAATACGGATACTTATTTTCAGAGTAATTCTGATACTGGCTTTATTAGCTTCAGTTACCGGCCATACCTGTATTGCCCAACAGCATCATTCAACTTTTGAGAAAGTTACCATCAGAGACGGGCTGTCGCAGTCAACGGTGACTCATATACTCCAGGACCGATATGGATTTCTCTGGTTTGCTACTTATGACGGAATTAACAGATATGATGGTTATTCATTTCAGGTTTTTCGGCATGATGAGAAAGACAGCACCAGCTTAAGTAATGATGCCATAGTTTACATGCTGGAAGACAGCAAAGGTTATATCTGGGTTGTGAATAACGGCAATGCTGGCCTGGACCGATTTGATCCCGGAACTGAAAAATTCACACGGTTCAGGCATAAAGTCAAAAATCCGTCAACTATTAGCAGTGACTTTGTAAACAGGGTAACCGAGGACCGGCAAGGCAATATATGGGTTTGTACCAGTAAAGGACTTGATTTATTTGTTGTTCAGAATACAGTTCAGGGCAAACAAGGCGGTTTTCAACGATTTGATAAAGGAATAATAACCGGAAACATTGACATGGCATATGAAAACAAGTTTGGCCAGTTCTTATTGTTCTCCGATTCCCTGTTCCTGTTTGACCGAAAAACAAAGACCTTTCATAAAACGGGTGTTCCATTGGCACCTACCAGTATAAAATCAATTGCTGAAGATGAATTTGGAAACCTGTATATTGGTACCACCGGTGATGGAATAATAAAACTTAGTTATGACCGGAAAAAATCATCATACCTGCGCTCCGACCCGGGAAAGATTAATGTAACTCCCAAGAATAAAAATTGCCTGCTGATTGACAAGGATCGCTGTTTATGGATTGGTACCGAAGCTGATGGTTTGTACAGGTACAACCCCAACAATGATTCGCTGGAGCACTATAAGAAAAATGAACTGGATCTTTCATCAATCAGTGATAACACCATTGTTTCCTTATTCGCCGACCATTCAGGTGTGCTTTGGATAGGAACATACAGCCAGGGTTTGTGCAAATATGACCTGTTTAGGAAAGAATTTCTGCACTACAAATCAATTCCAAACAACCCGAATTCACTGAGCGGGAATGTGATTTCCTCCATACATGGCATTCATCCCGATGAATTGTGGGTAGGGAATGATGCCGGGGGTGGCTTGAACAGATTCATTTTCCAGGAAGGGAAGGAACCTATTGTTATCCATTATAAGCATAATCCGAACGATCCGGGAACCATTTCGGGAAATAGTGTTATATCTCTGGTTCAGCGAAGAAATGGCGAAGTATGGATCGGATGTTCGGGAGGATCAATTTCAAGAATTATCCCCGAAGTTCCGCTTTCGGGCAGAAAACCCGTAGTTAAAAGATATCATCATGTTAAATGGACGTTTACCATATTTGAAGACAGTGATGGCATTCTCTGGGGAGGAACCTGGAAGGCAGGTTTGTGGAGATATGATGATAAAACCGATGAGTTTACTTATTTTACCAATGAGCCTGGAAATCAGCGCAGCCTTTGTGACAATATCATCTGGACATTGGGCGAAGACAAGGATAAAAACCTCTGGATAGGAGGGCATGGAAACGGGATCAGCATACTCACTGCGGATCAGAAAAACAGCAACGCTCCTAATTTCATTAGCCTGCAGCACCATGATGCGGATACTGCTTCATTGAGCCACAATACTGTAAA
The DNA here is from genome assembly GCA_964438935.1 of uncultured Bacteroidales bacterium. Classification (GTDB taxonomy): domain Bacteria; phylum Bacteroidota; class Bacteroidia; order Bacteroidales; family UBA10428; genus UBA5072. The sequence continues at coordinate 14,043 of CAYTNC010000037.1, read as the reverse complement.
TACATTTTGTTCTGCTGCTGACGGCACCCTGTGGGTTGGAACAGCCGGCGGACTGAACAGGTTGATCAATAAAACAGAAGCGATAAAAGGAATCAGGGACCCAAACAGGCTAAGATTTTCCCATTTCCATAAAAAAGATGGTTTGCCCAGTGAAGGTATCATAGGCATTCTTGAAGATCATGAAGGAAACTTGTGGATGAGCACTGCAAAAGGAATTTCAAGGCTCAACCTTGCGGACAGCTCATTTCTGAACTTCGATGAAGGTGACGGGCTTCAGAATGACGAGTTCTGGCACAATGCCTATTATAAGAATGAAAAAGGCATGTTGTTCTTTGGCGGACAGAACGGATTCAACGCGTTCTATCCTGACCGGATCAAAACAAATTCCGTAACACCCACGATTGCCGTTACCGGGTTGAAGCTTTTTACCAAATCTGTGCGAATCGGAGAAACGGTCAACAACCAGGTTGTTTTAAAAATGCCGATGCATTTAACCGATCAGGTTTTGCTGTCACATAAAAACAACATCATTACTTTTGAATTTGCAGCATTGCATTACACACAACCTACTGCTAACAGATATGCCTACTACCTCGAAGGATTTGAAAAAGATTGGAATTATGTGGATAATCAGCGATCGGCCACTTATACAAACCTGGATCCCGGAAAGTACGTTTTCAGAGTAAAAGCTTCCAATAATGATGGAGTCTGGAACGAAACAGGAACTTCTTTGGAATTGATCATAAAGCCACCCTGGTGGAAGACCTGGTTTTTTAGGATCATCATTTACACCACACTGGTTGGGCTGCTGTTTCTCCTATATTACTTGCGTATGGCCTATTACCGCTATGAGCAGAAAAAACTTTTGCTGTTGGTTAAGGAACGAACCCTGCAGTTGGAAGAGGTTGCCGTATCCATGGAAGAGAAACAGGAGGAAATCAATTCACAAAAGGAGGAGCTCCTGGCTCAAAGGGATGAGCTGGAACGCAACAACTTCATGCTGCATCAGCAAAAAGAAATGATTCTGGAGCAACATCATGAGCTCGAAAAGCACCGGAATCAGCTTGAACAACTCGTTGAAGAACGCACCAAAGAATTGATTGAGGCAAAAGAGAGAGCTGAAGAGTCGGATCAGCTGAAATCTTCCTTCCTGGCCAACCTGAGTCATGAAATCAGAACCCCGTTGAATGCCATCCTGGGCTTTTCTGCGCTACTAGGTGAAGAAGATGTCACCCAGGAGGACCGTACAGAGTATAACCGGATCATGAATAACAGCAGCAAAATGTTGCTCGATTTGATCAACGACATCATGGATATTTCCAAGATTGAAGCTGGCCAGATGACGCTTATACCTGTTAATATGAAGGTGAGCCGGGTTATTTCAAACATTGTGGATACTTACGAAATGCTGATGAACAGGAACGATTCAGGTACCATCAGAAAGGTGGATCTGAAAGTCAACATGACTCCCGGTCTAAATGATTTGCAAATACTGGCCGATAAAACCAGACTTGAACAGGTGTTGTCAAACCTGATGAGCAACGCGGTAAAATTTACGAGCCAGGGTTTTATTGAGATTGGCTGCAGACATCATGATTCCGATAGCATGCTTGAATTCTATGTGAAAGATACAGGTATTGGAATTAAGGAAGAACATCAGTCCATGATTTTCGAACGGTTCAGAAAGGTTGAGGATGATAAGACACAGCTTTACCGGGGAACTGGACTGGGATTGGCCATTTCTTCACATCTGGTAAACCTTATGGGAGGTATCATGAAGGTCGAGTCACAACCCGGCAAAGGATCAGAATTTTCTTTTACGCTTCCGCTGAATGAATCATCTGCCGCAAAAAAACCAGGCCAAACCGACAGGAAAACTGAGCATACCGTTCCCGACCTGAGTGGGTGCGATATTCTGATTGCAGAAGACGACATTTCCAATTTCAATTACATTAAAAAACTGCTTCAGAAGACAAACGCTTTAGTTCATCATGCCGCCAACGGCAGGAAGGCATTGGAAATAATGACAGATCACCCTGAAATCAAACTCATCCTCATGGACATCAAAATGCCGGTAATGGATGGCATTGAAACTTTACATGAATTGAGAAAACGGAATATTCAGATCCCTGTAATTGCACAAACGGCTTATGCCCTGGCAAATGATAGGGAAAGGCTCACTCAGGAGGGATTTGATGAATACATCTCAAAACCCATCAGTGCACCCTTATTCTACAAGATGGTAGCAGAATTGCTGGGGTTGACTGATTAACTTTGGCTTCGTAGGCTTCATAATTGAGTTATCTGGCCCGCAGATACTGGGCCGGCCAGTCGGCTTTACTTTTCAATTTATGTGCCGCATCGAGGGCAAAATAGGGATTTCGGAGCATTTCCCTTCCCAGTAAAATCAGATCGGCTTCCCCCTGTTGCAGGATATCCTCTGCTTGCTGCGCTGTTGTAATCAAACCTACCGCACCTGTTAATATACCTGTTTTCTTTACTGCAGCCGCGAAGGGAACCTGGTACCCTGGTTTCAGGGGTATAGACGCAGTGGCTACATTACCACCCGAAGAGCAGTCGATCAGATCTACCTCTTTGCCTTTGAGTATAGCTGCCAGCTTTACAGTTTCATCCGGGGTCCAGCCTCCTTCTGTCCAGTCTGTAGCGGACAGCCTTACAAAAAGCGGATAGTCGGCCGGCCACACAACCCTTACGGCCTCAACAATTTCCAATAACAGACGTATGCGGTTTTCAAAAGAGCCACCGTACTGGTCAGTCCGCTGGTTACTCAAGGGCGACAAGAACTCATGCAACAAATAGCCATGTGCGCTGTGTATTTCTGCAATTTTGAACCCGGCCGATAAGGCGCGATTTACAGCTGTTCTGAAAGCTTCAATTACCTGGTTGATTCCAGCTTCATCCAAGGCGGCAGGTATCCTGTCATCCGGGTTGAAAGGCAGCACATCTGGGGCCACGTTTTGCCAGCCACCATGACGCATGTCCAGTTGTTTACCACCCTCCCAGGGAACGGCACATGAGGCTTTTCTTCCGGCATGGGCAAGCTGAATTCCTGCAATTGCTCCATGGGCATGGATAAAATCGGTTATTCTCTTTAAACCTGCAATATGCTCATCATGCCAAATGCCAACATCACCGGGCGTGATCCGGCCTTCCGGAACAACTGCGGCAGCTTCAGACATCACCAGTCCGGCCCCTCCAACAGCCCTGCTGCCCAAATGCACCAGGTGCCAGTCGTTGGTAAACCCGTCAACAGCAGAGTACTGGCACATGGGAGAAACTGCAATCCTGTTCTTCAGGGTGATGTTTCTGATGGTTAGTGGTTGAAATAAAAGCGACATGTTTTTATTTGTGTTAACAACGTTAGCCGTGTTTTGTTGTAATCCACTTCAAAGCATCCTCAACTTCCTTAAAGTAGGCATTTACTACCAGTTGTGACTTGTCGAGTTTTTTCACGAAATTTTCCACAGAGAATTTTGAAAATATATCTTCGGGCACAATGATCGCGTGGAGCATTTGTCCATATTGTTTTGCATGCTGGGTGCAACGGTTCACACCGTGTTCCTGTCCCTTCGGACTTAACCCTCTGTGCTGACGGGTGTCGAGAATCAGGTTTTTAGCGCCTTTTTGAGCCATCAATTTGAGTACTTCTTCGAGCAACGAAGAAAAGAGTTCGAAACTGGTAAATCCATTCCAGGTTTCCAATATACAACTGGCTTCAGGATAATGGGTAAGCGTTAAGCTTTCATGCTCAAAAATAATTTCTGATTTCATTTTAATAAGAGTTTGGTTAACTTATTTCATTAACGCAACCCGTAGAAAAACGTTGCGGGTTTTTTATTATTATAAAGGAACCGCTCCGCCCAACGCACTGCACCTCAACCGGGTTTTTCCGATTGATGCTTATATTTTGCAGGTTACTTAAAAAGTTTCAGGTTGACTGACTTGCCCATGATCACATAGCCTGCCTCATTGGGATGCAGGAAGTCGCCTGTATGTAATTCCGGTGAAATTGTTAACCGGTCGGCCGGGTTTTGCAATGCTTTATCGAAGTCGATTACGGCATCAAACCGGCCACTCTTGCGGATCCAGGTGTTTACCATATTTCTTGCAGTTTCCCGGAAATCTTTATAATAGAAGGATTTGTCAAACGGAGCAATGGTGGCGCCGTAAACCTTTAGGCCTTGAGCATGGGCCTTGTCAATCATTTGTGCATAGGCTGCAATCAGGTCTTTGGCCACCTGTGCTGCAGCTTCTGCCGTAGGAGTCTGGCCGATGTCGTTGATGGCTTCGAAGATGATGACCCAGCGCACCCCGCTTTGCTGTATAATGTCGCGGTCGAAACGGTCGAGTGCCGAAGGTCCCAGGCACGCCTTTAACACGCAGTTGCCGCCTGTGCCCATATTTAAAACTGCCACCTGCTGTGTAGCCGGGTTTTTAAGGAGTTGTTCCGACAGTATGTCGGGCCAGCGGTTTTGTTTGTTGGTACCCGACCCGCGGCCGTCTGTTATCGAATTACCGATTATGGCAACAGCTCCGGCGGTAGCGGGAGCTTTCACATCAATTCCGTTAATTACATACCAGTGGTCAGTGGGAACAGCGTCTGGAAAACTCACCGACGAAGCCATGTCGCCCTTGAGCAGGTAAGATGTTGTGCGTGAACCCGGATGCCCGGTAACATCGGGTGAGGTTTCACCAAAGAAGATGGTAATGGCCAGGTCCATCCGCGGTTTTAAGCTGAATGCAAACGCATCAGAAGTGATGGCAGTACCCGGTGCCATGGTTACTTCCGGCTTGCCTCCAAACTTCAGTTCCTTAATGGAGCAACCGTCAACAGCGCTGCCTCCTGCGGAAACAGCCACCTGTACCTTGCGCAGGGTAACCGCACTTTTACTGAATTCGTTGGAGAATTTCAATCGCAGGCTGTCTCCGCCAATTGATACGCGGACAATCTGACGGATGGTATTGTTACTCAGTCCCGGTGCCGGAGGCATGTTGTGGGGCTCCACCAGCTGCGGGGCAGTGCTCCAGGTGCCCACCCATTTTGTTGCTTTGGCTTTGCTTTTTCCGTTTGAAGCCAAGGCAGAAAAGGACATCACGAATAAGAAAACCAACAACAAGGCTATGGCTGTTATATGGGAATTGCCTGCACGTTTGCAGGAACCACTTACTGTTAAATTGTATGACATGATCAATCGCTTTTATAGAAAGCTTAAAAGTAAGGATTTTGGATGAAAATCAGACTTCGGAAATTCGACTTTTCTCTTTCCCGAATACAAACCCAAACCAATCTTTCACCGCAATAATTTTTAGGGGTGCAGAATTATAATTTTTTGCGTGTGTGTCAATTTTAACTATTTTTGCGCCCTGCAATGAAGACCAGCATATCAAAATATTTCGGTATTACTCCACCATGATTTTACGGATCAGGTGGTTGGCGGTAGTGCATAAGCAAAATAAGCGCCTCGCTTCCAATACCTGCATCAGTAATTTATTATAATATAATGTGTGCCCTTTTACGTACCCTGAGTAAATTATTATGGATTTAAAGACTGAATTAAACCGCAGAAGGACCTTTGCCATTATTTCGCATCCCGATGCCGGTAAAACAACACTTACAGAAAAACTGCTTTTGTTTGGAGGGGCTATACATACAGCAGGGGCAGTGAAGAATAATAAAATAAGGAAAACGGCTACATCCGATTTTCTTGAGATAGAAAAACAACGGGGCATTTCAGTGGCAACTTCAGTGATGACCCTGGATTTCAAAGGCATGCGGATAAACATTTTGGATACCCCCGGCCATAAAGATTTTGCAGAGGATACCTATCGCACCCTTACAGCGGTGGACAGCGTAATACTTGTTGTTGACAGTGCCAAGGGTGTTGAGGAACAAACCCGTAAGCTGATGGAAGTATGCAGGATGAGGGCCATCCCGGTTATGGTATTTATTAATAAAATGGATCGGGAAGGCAAGGACCCGTTCGACCTGCTTGAAGAGCTGGAGAAAGAACTAAAAATTGCTGTTTGTCCTTTTACCTGGCCAATTGGTAACGGAAGCAATTTCAAAGGTGTTTATAACCTTACAACAGAAAGCATACAGTTATTTGCTCCTGGTAAAACAACCCTGTCGGAAATGTTATTTAACACGCGCGATATTGAAGATCCCCAGTTGAAAGAACATATTGGCGAGGAAAACCTTGCAAAACTATGGGAGGAAATTGATTTGGCGGCTGAGCTTTTTGAATCGTTTCAACAAAACCTATACTGCGAGGGATATCTTGCCCCGGTTTTCTTTGGCAGCGCCCTCAATAACTTTGGTATTCCTGAGTTGTTTGAAACGTTTTTGACTATAGCACCACATCCCTCAGGTGCCAAAACAGCAGAAAGGATTGTGCTCCCTGATGAAGATACATTCTCCGGATTTGTCTTTAAAATACATGCCAATCTCGACCCAAACCACCGCAACCGTATGGCATTTTTGAGGGTGTGTTCAGGCAGGTTCGAACGAAATAAGATGTACTATCACACCCGGTTAGGCAAGAAGATGCGCTTTTCGGCCCCGGCCTCATTCATGGCAAATGACAAAAACACGATTGAAGAGGCTTTTCCTGGCGATGTTATTGGCTTGTACGACACCGGGAACCTTAAAATTGGTGATACGCTATCTGAAGGTGAAAGCCTTCATTTTAAAGGTATCCCAAGCTTCTCGCCTGAAATTCTTAAGGAAGTTGTAAACAAAGACCCGTTTAAAACCAAACAACTTGAAAAAGGGGTGATGCAACTTACCGACGAAGGATTGGCGCAGCTGTTCATTCAACAACCCGGTAACAGAAAAATTATCGGCACGGTGGGTGAATTGCAGTTTGATGTAATTAAGTTTCGTTTGGAGCATGAATATGGCGCTAAATGCGATTTCCAGCCTTTACCATTTGTAAAAGCATGCTGGCTTACCTCCACCAATAAACAAAAACTAAGTGAAATGATTGACCGACGTGCGGCTACAATAGCTTTCGATAAATCAAAAGCACCTGTCTATCTTGCCGAAAGCAACTGGGTATTGAAAATTGTCAAAGAAGCCCATCCCGAAGTTCAATTCCATGATACATCGGAGCATATCGGCTAAATGACCTTCATGATAACCAATGAATGGCTAATCGAGGTTAATTTAATATTTTTTTAGGAATTTCAACATGGCTGTTTTACCTGCCGATTGAATACTGACTATATAAACACTGCTTAATAAATCATGAACAGGAATTGCAATGATGTTGCCAGAATCATCAATTTCTCTCACTATTCTGCCAGAAACATCGTAAATACGGATATTTTTAATATCATTTATCCCTTGAACTTCAATAAAAACTTTATCATCTGCAGGATTCGGATATAATTTATAGCCGTTATACTTTTCAAGGTTCTCCGAACTGGTGATGCTGGTATAATTCGTCACAGATTTATTAATAAAATTGCCTTCCTGATCATACAGCAGTTGAATCTTATATACAGATTTATACTCTTCGGTGGTTAACCTTCCCTGTTTATCGTAAGTATAGCTAATGGTTGATTGAGAATAAACGCTTATACCTATCAATATTATGCCTATAGCTAAAATGACTGTTTTCATAGTTTAGTTTTTACATGTCGCATGAAAATGTTTTCTGTTTGTTGAATTCTCCGAATATACCCATACCCGAAAACCTTGTTGGATCAACATATTTAGTCTTCTCCTGAATATAGTTGCCTGCAGCTTCCATTGAGTTATTAAATGGAACAAACTGCCACATCGCTTTACCATACTCCTTGTTGGAGAGATTGTCAATGGCTTTGTAAATACCTATAGGATTCGCTATTCCGTCAGGAAGCAAATCTGCAATAGGATGATTGGAAAATTCTTCAAGTGTGGTTTTCAAAGCATTACTATAAGGTTCCCAATCATTGTTCTGACCGGGCCCATCATTGGCAAAAGGGTTGGCAGTGCCTCCGGCGGTACTGTAATCATTGTCTGATGAAGGATCCAGATTCTGAGTATTTACTGTCTTTTGTTGTTCATCAAGTCCTAATGGATCAATACCGGAAATGGGATTATTTGATGCATACAAATAAGGATTTGTGCCGGTAATGATACCAAGCGGATCTCGTTGAATATATCTGCCCAATTGTGCGCTGTATACCCTGGCTCCTGTTTGAATATAATCATCATGAAGCCTCAATGCGCCAAAAGCCCCCAGGAACGTAAACCGGTTGTCGCGGGATTCTTCTTTGCCTATGATTTCTCCCTGACCGCTGTATGCATATGTGTTCAACAGGCTGCCTTCTGAACCCGTGACGGCAAGTGTATGACCGTTCCGGTTATAATGGTAAAAATAAGTCTCGTTATTAACAGTCTGACAGGCTATAAGTCGCTTCCCCCTATAAACATAGTTTCTGGTAAGGTTGCCCGAACCATCTGTTTCAAAAAGTAACCTTCCTTTGTGATCGTAATACAAATAAGAAACTTTTCCGTTGGCTACAATTTTACGGGGATATCTCATGGCATCGTAACTCAACTTAACCAATTCTGATCCAGTATTAATCGATGCTAAAAGATTATCATGGGCATAAATGGCAGACATCTTCACCATTTCATTATCTTCAAAAACCGTTAAATTTCCATCTTTATCATAGAAGAACTTCACATGGTCAAACAATGAACCCTTTATCTGATTCAGGTTGTTTGATGCCAAATTGAACAATCCTCTAGGTATGCGGCTGATTTCAGGTACTGTTTTTATTTCAGCTTTTTTAACAATGCCATTTTCCAGCATAACAGTTTCACCGGCAAAAACGGTGTCCGAAACATAATGGCTAACAGAAGTCAGCAAATTGTCTTTGTTATAGTTGTAAATGGTATTGGTGGTGTTGCTTCTGGTTTCTGACAAAAGGTTTCCGGCCGGATCATAGGTAAAATCAACCGATGAGCTTAACCAGGCAAGGTTCACTATTCTGTTTACCTCATCAGGTGTATTGTTAACAACCATGCCATTCGGATAAGTAATTTTGGTGATATTGCCATTGGCATCATGCTCAAAATCAACTGAGAGCCCATAGGGGTATCGTATCTTCGTTACAAATCCAATTGCATTTCGGGTATACGTGGTTGTCCCCGATGAATCTGTATAACCAATGATCTCTCCTTTAAGGTTATAATTATATGATGCATAACTGTTTGAATTCACACTTTTTTCAGTAACCTGACCTTTCTGATCATAAGTAAAAGCAGCGGTTTGTGCGCGGGCATTGGTGTATGAATTAAGTTTACCGCTGTTGAACGAAAATGTTGTTTTTACACCGGCCGCATCAATGATTTCGGTTAACTCCTTTTGGCTGTTGTATGCAAATTTGGTTTCATTGTTTTTTTTATCAAATACCGATACTAACTGTCCGCTTTGGTTATAGCCGTACTTAATATAACCATCTTCGTCGCTTACAACACTAAGGAGACCATTGGAATTGTATTTCAAGTTCTTTTTAATCCCATGAACAGTCATAAAACCTGAAATGAAACCAGATTCATCATAATATACAGGAAGTGATACCCCTTCGGCTGTTATTTTTTCTGTTACCCGGTTTGTAGCATCACGAGTAACCGACTGGGTATTTCCATTTTCATCGGTTATACCTGTTTGAGCGCAACAATCGTAATTCATAATCCTTTTGCTGCCATCAGGCATAATTATTTCACTTATCCTGCCATTATGGTCATAAGTGAAAACATAATCATTCCCATTGAAATCACGCTTTCCTATTGGTACTAGGCCCTCCGGGCTATAAAAGAAATTCATCGTATTTCCAAGAGGATTTGTATGAGAAACCAGATTGCCAAATTCATCCCAGCCAAGGGTATGGGTTTGATCACCGTTTTTAACAGTTGCGAGTGAACCGCTTGTATTGTAGGTGTATGTTGTTTTAAGGCCATCCGGCAATGTAATGCTTTCGATCTGATTTTTAGAATTGTATGTATTGGAAAAAAGAATTTCACCACCTGCATCCTTTTCGTTGATCAGTTTTCTGTCAGCCGTGTATTCATAAGTAGTAAGGTTACCTTTTGAATCATTTTTAGAAACAATATTGCCGTTTTCATCATAAGTAAACGTAACACTGGAGCCATCGTACCATACAAGAGATACCGGCATTCCTGCCTGGTTATAGAATATTTTTTTTACCTCACCTTCAGCATTGGTTATTGAAGTTACCTTTCCATTATGCAATTGATAGGTGACCGTTTTGTTGCCCTGATAAATGATATTGGTTAGGCTGGTGGCAGAATCAATCAAAGTGGAGAAATATTCTGTTATTCTGCCTTCAGGATCTATAACTGCAGCTATCATACCAAGGGAATCGATGTCGTGGCTATAACCGAATGCCGTTGTTTTTCCGGCAATATTAGCTGATGTTATATTCCGTAAAGGATCATAGGAATATTTTGATTCAATTCCATTTAAATCTATTGATGAAATAAGCATGTTTCGTGCATTATATTGAAAAGAGGCAGACCTTCCGTCAGGTAATTGTATTGAATTGCAAAAGCCTCCTGAATAGTTGAGGATAAACCCTCTTCCTGAACCATCGGTTATTTTAGTTGGTTTGAATGCGGCATTATAGGAAATGCTTAGCCTTTTACCGTATGAATCTTCAATAGAGCCTAGGATGAAAACACCACCTCCTTTAGGTATAAAATGAAGATATTCATATCCGATTCCTTTTTCAACCTGCCAGGCAGATCCTGTCCAGTGAAGGGTATATTTTTCATTATTTAAACAGGGAAGAGAAAAGGGAGTTGCCCCGGTGATAACCCGTGCCTTTGCAGAAAATGTAAAAACTGCTCCGGTGCCGGTGGTAAGCATAACAGCACTATCCAATTGCACAAGGTAATTTTCATACTCGAACTTCCAGTGTTTGCCAAATATTCCCAGAGAGCTGTCAGCACTGTGCACAAAGTTCATAGCCAGTTTCACTTCCGGTCCCAAGCCTTTTTTTCGGAAGATAACATCCCTGATAAACAGCTTCAGATTGGCAGCATTCATACCCCATACAGGCATCCCCATATAACTGCAGCTTCCAGGTTGAGTATTGCCAAAAATATCGGAAGGACTATCTTCACCCAAATAATCATTCAAAAAATCCTTCATTTCTTCAGAAGAAAGTTCATCTGAATCAAGTCCCATTTCTTCCAGCAATTCTTCAAGTGCATCGGCCCCAAAAATATTTAAAAGTTCTTCCATTTCTTCGGGTGAAACCGGGTATGGTAAGGGCTCTTCCTTTTTCTTTTTTAACGTATGATTAACTGCTTCGCTCAGGCTTCTGCGCGCAAATCCATCAACAAAACCGGCATAAATATAATTGCCATGTATGATTACCGATGTGGCATAAGCCGAAGTGAACACTGAAGTCTCTGAAAACCTGAACCATTTTTTACCATTGTCAATTGTATAATATACATATCCCATAGCATATTCTCCGTCAACTGCTACCATATAAGGCTGCCTGAAATCGCGGATATTCGGTTTCAAGTAGTTATATTTCCTCCATTCATCATACTCAATATCAAAAACAAAGCTCTCAAAGTTCATCAGTGACCAGCTACTCCCATTAAACAGGTACCACTTTCCACCATAGGCCAGCGCGAATCCATTGGGGGTATTTGATAAAGGAGCGCCTGTGGTTATTTCAGGCAGTCCCTGGTTGTTTTTGGTCCATGTTTCCCCGTTGTCATGGGATACAAAGAATCCTACCGATCCGATAAATGCCCCGATAGATTGCCCGTAAGTGCTGAAAGTAATGCCATTTACGCCGTAATTCCAGTTGGCATCGCCTGTTTCCATTGGCATTGGCTGCCAGGTTTTGCCCATATCTATTGATCTGTATACCGGACTAGTTACCAAAGAACTCTTGCTGACATGTACGAAAATTGCTGAATCTTTGAATAGTACATCTGAGCCTCCACCTCCGTATGGCCAGAATAATTTTGTCCAGGTTTTTGCCGAATCTGAGGATATAAAAAATCCCAGTTCATCTTTGTAAATACCCCTGGCGAGGATTCTGTCTTTCTGAACGCGTATAAAGAAAATATCTGAAAAATTCGGTACGGTATCCCAGTTAAAACCAAAATCATTGGACCGAAGAAAAATACCGGCACTAACTGTGCCATGATATTCATAAGCAAACCAGGTATCACCCATGGTTTCCAGGTTAACCAATCGTGGGTGCGTATTGATTATCTCCCAATCAGCAGATACTTTGCTGGAATATAAGATAATCAGAAAAATACAAAAGCCTTTCATGTACCGCTTCATCGCAAAGTATATTAAAGTTAAAATTGGCATTTCAATGGACCTGATCATTCGGGCTCACTCATGTGTTATTATACATAAATATAGGCATTATGGTTATAATAACTACAAGGCATTTCAATTCCACTTTACTTTTTGCCGGAATAATTCAAAAGAGAGATGTTGAATTGCATAGATACACTGCTCCATTGAGTAACCTGGGGCAAGTTTCGTTGGCATGATCACAAACAGTAATTACATAATTCCACTCATCTTTAATGTATTGGTCAACCATTTTTGGGATATGATGGTTGATGTCAATTCCAATTTCTTTCATCACTTTAACGGCGGTTTGGTTGACCTGCTTTGCAGGCTCAGTTCATGCTGAGCAAACCGTTAAATCGGAATCAAAACTCTGTAAAAAGCCGTGTGCCATTTGGCTGCGGCAACTATTGCCGGTGCATAGGATCAGTACTCTCCTAACAGCAGGTTTTCTCAGCATTTTGGGAACAACCACAGGTGGGCTCGGAATTATTGAGTATCCCATTTAGAATACCGGCGGCACATCCAACACCCGACCTGACCGAGATGGCACCAAACCGGCAATTTCGCAAACAGGCACCGCATTCCATGCAGTTATTGATATCGGTTATCCGGGCCTTACCGCCAGAGATTTCGAAAACTGCATGGGGGCAAACTGTGGCGCACATGCCGCATCCCGTGCATAGATCATGGTTCAGTTTTAGTGTAGCAACATCTTTTAAATACTGCATAGCTTCAATTATTTAAGTTTGTATACAACAAACAGTGCCAATCCGGCAACCAGGAAAACAACCTGGAAAGGAATGGCCCACTTCATTTCCTTTTTCACGCCGGATAGGGAGGTAAAAGTGGATGATCCGGTGAAATTCATGGTCAGAAATGATGCCGCGCTGATATTTAACAATCCCATGGCAATAGATTCCAGCGGGGTTACAGGATGCGCCAGGTGCAACAGCACGGTGACCACCAGGCCCCAGAAGGCGCCCTTCAATGCAAAAGCTCGAAAAGGAGCAACAGGCAATAGGATAGGCGCTATAACAATGCCGGCAATATAGGCTCCTGCTATATTGATCAGGGGAAAGGGACTTGATGACAACATACCTGAAAATGACAATCCTGATGAATCCAGGCCCGAAAGGATAAATAAGGCAACCAGAAAACCAAGTAGTTTGTATTTTCCATACATAAAATCAACAGGTATGAGCTTTGCCCTTTCTTTCAAAGGGAAATCAATTCTGCGCATTTCCGCACTGGCCTTATAATTGTTGCCAATAAAGGACTTGATGTCTTTGGCGCTAACCGGGCCATAAACTACCTTGAATCCGCTTTGTTCTTTAACTACATGGGCCGCTACTCCCGGAGCACCCAGCTGGGGTACAATAATTCGCCGGTGGGTTACAATTTGATCCAGGGAGCTGTTTATAATACTCTTTACCAGGTTCGCGGTACCAAATGTGCCTTTACCCGCTGCACACCATACATTAATTCCTTTTGTGTCAATGACCAGAATCCAGGCATGCAAACCGCCCAGGTTTTTCCGCAATGTATCAAATGACAATTTGTAATTTGCAGAAACAAACACATCAGAATCAGCATTAGGATTACCTACTTTATAAAGCCCGGGTGTTACAGTATAACTATCCCGACCAATACCCCATCTGACCATGATGGT
>CAYTNC010000036.1:17154-19109 GCA_964438935.1 uncultured Bacteroidales bacterium | reverse complement strand
GAAGCAATCAGTTCAATACCATGAAGTTGTCTTTCATTTTCTTTTTTAATCAGGTTGAATATGAGGGAATCTCTTTCCATAGCAGTTAGTTTTTATTGGTTTCAAAAATAATGTTTTTGCCGGTCACGGAAAAAATTATTGAAGACTTAATTCGTAATGGAAAATTAAAACTGGTGATGCTGCCTTTAACACCTCACCCCTGCACCCCTCTCCTGAAAGAGAGGGGAAAGAACCGTACATCACAATCTATAATTTATCATAAATGCGTAGCTCTCCCACCCCTCGCCTTTAGGAGAGGGGCAGGGGTGAGGTATGAAGAATAAGAATTTGTGGGTGATGGCAATAAGGGCTGAAGCCCTTTTTTAATGGTGACTTTCGCTAATTGAAACCCCAGGCTGAAGCCTGGGGCTAGTGATAATTCTGGCCGACAGGCGGAGTCGAAGTATGCTACTGCTTGTCCTCTGACACCTCACCCCTGCACCCCTCTCCTGAAAGAGAGGGGAAAGAATCGTACATCACAATTACACAATAATTGATCATAAATGCGTAGCTCTCCCACCCCTCGCCTTTAGGAGAGGGGCAGGGGTGAGGTGTGAAGGAAAAAAACCTGCCTGCCCGTAAGCAGGTCTGCGGTAATCTGCTCAATCCGCGCAAATCTGCGAGAAATTCTTCGCGAGAAATTCTTTGCGAGAAATTCTTTGCGAGAAATAATCTGTCTACTCATCCGAAATCTCAATCAGCCACTGCCGGTAAAACGAAAACATCTTTGATTTGGAAAGAAAACCGATGTATTCTCCATTGTTAATCACCGGCAGGTTCCAGGCTTCATTTGCCTCGAATTTCATCATCACATTTTCCATAGACTCTCCCGGCGACAGGTGTGCCGGTGGCGGCTGCATGAGATCTCTTACAAAAACGCTGGAATACATTTCGGTATTGAAAATGATGTGCCTGATACTGTCGAGCAACACCACCCCTATAAGCATATTGTGCCCCGTAACTACCGGAAACAGGTTGCGCCGTGAGCTGGAAATAGCTTTTACCAGCTTGCCCAATGAGTCCTCGGGCGACACCGAAATAAAATCCTTTTCAATTATTTTGTCCATCTCCAACAGGGTAAGCACAGCCTTATCCTTGTTATGGGTGATCAGTTCGCCTCTTTTTGCCAAACGATGGGTGTAAATCGAATGTGGTTCAAAGTAATTGTTGGTAATAAATGCAATGGTAGAAGTAATCATTAGTGGAATAAACAACACATACCCACCGGTAATTTCGGCAATAAGAAATATGGCAAACATAGGGGCATGCATTACTCCGGCCATCAGTCCGGCCATACCTGCCAAAATAAAATTTTTTTCCGGCACCTGGGCAAAGTTTAACTGGTTTACCATTCGGGCAGCCAGGTAGCCAGTGAAACCGCCCATGAACATGGTGGGAGCGAAAATGCCCCCTACCCCTCCGGCTCCCGTGGTGGCCGTCATGGCCAGTGGCTTCAGCAGCAATACGAGCACCATGAAAACCAGGAAAAACACCATGTTGTCCATTTTTCCAAAAAACAGGCTACCCCTGGCAATTTCTCCAACCTGATCCTGGAAGAAAAGATTCAGCACATCATATCCTTCACCATAAAACACGGGGAACAGAAGAATGAGAGCACCCAGCGCTACGCCACCGGCAATGAGGCGAACCCGTTGTTTTTTGAAGGAAGAAAACCACGATTCAATTCGTATGGTGGCTTTGGTGAAGTAAAGAGAGATCAATCCGCAAAGCACGCCCAATGCAATATACCAGGGAATGTTGTGAAAAGTGAAATTGCCCTGAAGCGGGTAATGAAGCGATGCCCCGGGATCAAGAAACAGGTAAGAGACAGAAGCACCGGTAACCGCAGATATCAATAAAGGAACAATGGACCAAACGCTGATATCGAGCATGAGTACTTCAAGGGCAAAAATTAC
>CAYTNC010000036.1:0-17054 GCA_964438935.1 uncultured Bacteroidales bacterium | reverse complement strand
TCATTCCAAACAACCTGCCCAGGGTTGAACCCATGGAGGAACCGGTAACCACAATGGGTGATTCAAGTCCGACTGACCCGCCAAAACCAACAGTGAGCGTGGAAGCAATTATGGAAGAATAGCTGTTGTGTGGTTTCATGTAGCCTCCCTTTTTGGAAAGGGAGTAAAGTACCTTGGTAATGCCGTGACCCATTTCATCCTTTACAAAAAAGCGGACGTAGAGAATAGTCAGCAGGATCCCGAGCATAGGAAATGCCAGGTAAAGCAAGTTGATCTGAAACAGCTGGCCTTTTTCCAGCACAAACTGGTGGGTGAAATGAACGGCGTTTTTAAGCAATACCGCAGCCAGGCCGCTGATTAAACCCACAAAAAGGCTCAATACATAAAGTTGCTGCTTGTGATTCAGCCGAGCGGTAAGCCAGCTGACGAAACGAATGAGTTGATTGTGGATTTTCATTTCAGATTCAGGTCACGATTTCATTGCAAACATAATCAGCAATGGTTCGTGCCGTGAAATTATAATTAAACCGCTAATGATGCAAATGCTATTGCATAAAATCATGAGGCTGTCCATAAAGTTGTTTAAAATGACACAGCTGCAACCGACCGAAGGCAATATATAAATAATTTATACCATAATGCCGCTCCTACGGAGCTTAGAGATGGTAATGAACGAACGATATCTACCATAATGTCGCTCCTACGGAGCTTTGGAAGTAATAGAAGCACCAGAGGCCTGCCTGCCGGCTAGGCAGGTGCGACATAATGGTAGCAAATGATATAGGCGTGTACCCTTTGAGCTCCTTCGGAGCGACATTATGGTTTCGGCCTAATAATCAACCTTCCTCGCCGAAAGGCATGCAGCAGTGGATGTAAAAATTGAGCTATTTATTAAGTGCTTAATAGTTTTTCTTAAGTTGACGCGTAAGCCGCCTCTTAAAAATAGGTTATCTGGCTTAAAAACCTGGTCCTTCATTCCCATAAAACCCTAAAAATTCATAGATTTGAGTTGAAACAAAATTTCTGCAACATGTATACCCATAAAATCTCCAGACTTATTCTCTTAACAGTTCTGATAGTGGTGTTTCTACCCACGGGTGCCATCGGGCAAACTAATTATCAATATCCTTTCCAGAACCCGCAACTTCCCGTTGAGGAACGAGTTTATGATCTGGTTTCACGAATGACCCTGCAGGAGAAAGTAACCCAGTTTTTCAACCACAGTGAAGCCATTCCCCGGTTGGGAGTGCCCGCTTACGACTGGTGGAACGAATGCCTGCATGGAGTTGCCCGGGCCGGAAAGGCTACTGTATTCCCCCAGGCAATTGGCCTTGCAGCTACCTTCGACGAGCCCCTCATGTTCAGGGTAGCCACTGCAATATCCGATGAAGCCCGCGCCAAGCACCATTATTTTCTTAAGAACGATGTTCGGAGCATCTATACCGGACTCACCTTCTGGTCGCCGAACATCAACATCTTCAGAGATCCCCGCTGGGGAAGAGGACAGGAGACCTACGGCGAGGATCCGTTCCTTACAGGCCGCATGGCGGTTCAGTTCATCAACGGCTTGCAGGGCAACGATCCGAAATACCTGAAAACAGTAGCCACCTCAAAGCATTATGCCGTGCACAGCGGACCTGAATATTCAAGGCATGTCGACAATTTTTACGTAAACGACCGCGATCTTTATGAAACCTACCTGCCTGCATTCAAGGCCACTGTGAAGGAAGCCCATGTGCAATCGGTTATGTGTGCCTACCATCGTTTCCGCGACAAACCCTGTTGCGGCTCGGATCTGTTGCTGGGCAACATCCTCAGAAATGAATATGGCTTTGACGGCTATGTGGTTTCCGATTGCGGTGCCATTTCCGATTTCTTCAACAAAAACACACACCATGTGGTGAATACGCCCCCAAAGGCCTGGGGCTGGTCAGTTGCCTCGGGAACCGACCTGAACTGTGAAACACCCGAAACCTTCCTGGTGAGCAATCTCGATTCTGCCATTCAGGAGGGGATTCTCAATGAAAAAGACCTGAACACATCGCTGACCCGCTTGTTTAAAGCCAGGTTCCAGCTGGGCATGTTCGATCCGGAACACCTGGTTCCCTATGCCAAAATCCCTATGTCGGTTGTTGGCTCAAAAGAACATCTTGAACTGGCGCGGCTTTCCGCGGAAAAATCGCTGGTGCTGCTTAAAAACAACGGCATACTGCCGCTGAAAAATGTGAAAAAGGTTGCGCTGATCGGTCCCAATGCCGATAATTTCGACATCCTGATCGCCAATTACAACGGAGAGCCCATTGTCCCCATTACCCCGCTTGACGGACTTCGCAAGAAACTGGGTGCATCCAACGTGATCTATGCCCCCGGGTGTGCCATTGCTGAAGGAATTTACACCCACTATCAACCTGTTGGCTATGAAAACCTGTATCATCTGGATAACGGCAAACTGAAAAAAGGCCTGAAAGCAACGTATTATGGAGCACCTGACTTTAAGGGCGATCCCAAACTGGCCCGGGTCGACAGCATGATCAATTTCTACTGGTACCGTTCGCCTGTCGACCAAAAGCTGGAAGTCCAATTTTCGGCAAAATGGTCGGGCATCCTGATTCCCCGTGCATCAGGCACCTACCGGTTCGGTGGCAATGTGCGCGTAAACATAAACGGACAACCTGCAGGTGACCAGGGCATACGCCTGGAAAAAGGCAAACAGTACACACTGGAAGCATCCTTTACCACAGTGCCTTTCTGGTGGAACAGCTCCATTGAGCCTTCGGCAAAAATGGCCTGGGTGGAAACATCTCATGATTATACCAAAGAGGCCATTGCCGCTGCCGGCAAAGCCGATGTGATTGTTTTCTGCGGAGGTATTTCCGCCAGCCTGGAAGGAGAAGAAATGCCGCTGGAGATTGACGGGTTTTCGCATGGCGACCGCACCCACATTGACCTGCCAAAAGTGCAGGAGGACCTCCTCAAAGCGCTGCAAAAAACAGGCAAACCAATAGTTTATGTTAATTTCAGCGGAAGTGCCGTTGCCCTTAACTGGGAAAAGGACAACCTGCCTGCCGTTGTTCAGGCTTTTTACCCGGGAGAGGCCACCGGAACAGCCTTGGCACGTATGCTTTTCGGCGACTTCAACCCTTCGGGCCGTCTGCCGGTGACCTTCTACAAATCGGTAAATGACTTGCCCGATTTTAAAGATTACCGCATGGAAGGACGTACCTATAAATTCTTCAAAGGTGAGCCCCTGTGGGAATTCGGTTACGGGCTAAGTTATACCTCATTTGCATACAAAAACCTGCAGATTCCTGAATCAGCAACTGCAGGAAATGAAGTGAAAATTTCGGTTGACGTAACCAATACCGGTAAAATGGACGGTGAAGAAGTGGTACAGGTATACATCACCGACACGGAAGCTACTGTTCCCGTACCGGTTCGTTCCCTGGCCGCATTCAAAAAGGTGATGCTGAAAGCAGGCGAAACCAAAAAAGTGGAAATAGTACTGAAACCGGAAAGCTTTTCACTGATTGATCAAAACTATATCCGGAGTATTGAACCCGGGAAATTTATTGTTTCCGCAGGCGGACAGCAACCCGGTGAAAAATCAATTGCTGCGGGACGCACCGTGCAAAAGGAAATTGAAATCACAAACAGCGCCAGGGTTCAATAGTTTTATTGCTCTCCTCTGCATCAAATACCTGCGGCTTTTGAGTATTCAAATTTTCTTCAACAGTTTACTCAAGCCGCAGGTTATAAATTCCACTGCTAATAAATTTAGAAGGCAGTGATGTGGCTGTGATTTCAACATTTTCTTTATTGCTTTGTCCGGTGTTGATCTTTACTTTGCTGAAGTATAACTTATCCTCGGTTTGCCTTTCCAGGCAAAGTACATAGCTGTCTTCACCCGATTTCAGAACTGCTTCAGCCGGCACAGAAAGGGCTGACACTGAATCAACAACAACCTGGCCCTCTGTAAATTGCTTGTCAACAGGGCTCACCACATGGATATCCTCAATTTGCGCCAGGCATTCAATGGCTTTGGATTCGCTGTTAATTGACTTGCCAACCGCAATCAACCGGGCATTAAAAATCTTGTTTTTATCACCTGCAAAGTAAAAAACCACCTTCTGGTTACTTTTCAGCCGGCTGATATCTTTTTCAAAAACCGAGATTTTCAGCTGAAGCTGACTGGCATTGACTACCTCTGCAATGATGCGCTGTTGTTCAATGTACTGTCCCATGGTTGCGCTTATTTTTGCCACATAACCACTAATGGGAGATTTAACCTGGTAGGAATGGCTGAAGTTTCCTTCCTCAATCTGCTTCACATCCATTCCAAGTTGTTCAAGTTTAATTTTTAATGCAGTATTCCGGGCCTTTTCTGATTTATAGGAACTTTCAGCCTGAATCAGCTCTTTCTGTGAGCCGATTTTTTCCTTAAACAAATTATTTAGTCGCTGGTACTCGCTTGACAGTTGCAGCAAACCCGCTGACGACTCTGCATAATCCCGCTGCATGTCGATCATGTCATTTCCTCCAATTTCTACTACGGGCTGGCCTTTGGCAATATACTGACCTGTATTGCAAAGAATTTTATTCACAATACCGGGAACAGACAGGCTGATTTCAGCGCTGGCATTGAGTGCGGGGGTAATCATTCCTGTAAAATCAACATATTCATAGAAAACAACTCTTTTAGGTGTATCCAGGGTCATCTTCTCCGAATCAAACTGCGATTTGGTGATCTCCATTAAATCACCACCCCGCTCCTGTTGTTCACTTTTACTGTGGCATGAAAACAATAAGGAGCCAAACAAGCAGGGCATTAACCATATCGGAACTCTCATAGAAATAGCTATTATTTTGTATAATATCTTAAGCTTGCATTGGAAATATTATATCGCAACAAATTTTCAAGGTAATCCAAATGAATCTGAAACGCATTTTCATAGCTGCTCACAAACCTGTAGAAATCAATTTCTCCCGACTGGTAACTTTTCAGTGAAGATCTTAATATTTCATCAAACAAGGGTTTGCCGGTTTCGTTATAATAGTTCAGGAATTCCAGGTATTTTGATTGTTCATTAAGGAGTTCGGCCTGCCTGTTGCGCATACTGTTCATTTCATTCTCCGACATCAGGCGCTGTGAATCGGATGCAATTTTAGCTGCGTTGACTTTTGCTGCCTGGCTTCTGAAAATCAGCGGAATTGCCCCGCCAATTTCGAAACCGTGATAATATTTTGCGTTGTCGTACTTATTCGTGCCCAGGAAATAGTTCACTGAAAAATCAGGCAGCATGCTGCGTCTTTCAACCCGGATTAATGTTTCGGAATGTCTATTCATCAGATCAAGCAGCTTAAAATCGGGGGACGAATCATTGATGGCCCGGCATTCCGGTAGCACCACAAGACTATCCGAAATATCAAAGTCAGCGCCCTGGTTCATCAATGTTTTCAGCTTTTTATATACCACTTTCGCATCATAAGTTGCAGAACTCCTTTGCAGGGCAATCTGATTTTTCTTTACCCTGATATTCAGAACTTCCAGATTGCTGATATCGCCCAAAGAGAACCTGCGCTCAGCTCCGGCGAGGAGTTCAGTATATAAACTGTCCAGTTTATTATAGATCCTGTTTTTGGCAGCGAGATACTGGTATTCAAACCAGGCAATTGACACCTCCTTACTGAGTTGATTCATTTTGACACCCAGTTCGGTTTCAGCCATTTTCATTTCAATTTGCCGGGTTTTGCTTTCTGCGGCATACAGTGCCGGAGAATTAAAGTTCTGCTCAACGCCCCAAACGTTTAACGGATGCCCGTTTTCAGCAATATTGTTCTGGTCGGTTCCATAGCTGATTGTTGTTTTATCAAATGACCATGCTGTTGCCTTCAGTACCTTACTTTGCTCAACCTTCAGTTTATAGGCTTCGATTCCCTGGTTGTTCTTCAGGGCAATTTCTATTGCCTGATCGAGATTCACCGGATTATGCTGCCCAAATGATGAAAATGCGGGAATGAGCAACAGCAGCATGACCGCTGCTCCCTTTTTGCGGATAACCCTGAACGGAAAGAATTTGAAACCTGTCACATTGTAAAATATTTCAAACAGTAAGGGTAACGCTACCATAGTCAGCATGGTTGATGTGATCAGCCCTCCTATTACTACAGTGGCCAGTGGCCTTTGCACTTCAGCGCCGGCGCCTGTGGAAATTGCCATGGGCAGGAAACCCATGGCTGCCGCTCCGGCAGTTAACATTACCGGCCGAAGCCGGTTTCGGGTACCCTGAATAATCAGCTCACGCATATCGGTTATCCCCTGGTTTTGTAATTCCTTCAAATGCTCAATCAAAACAATTCCATTTAAAACGGCTATTCCAAAAAGGGCAATGAATCCTACGCCCGCTGAAACACTGAAAGGCATACCCCGGATCCATAAGAGCAAAACACCTCCTACAACCGAAAGCGGGATTGCCGTATAAATCATGATGGCATCCTTGAAAGATTCAAATGCAAAATGGAGAAAGATGAAAATAAGCAACATGGCCACAGGCACTGCCAACATCAATCGGTTTGTTGCATTTTGCAGGTTTTCAAACTGACCGCCATATTCAATATACGTTCCGGGAGCAAGTCTGATGTTGGTTTTAATCAAACCTTGAATGTCTTCAACCACCGATTGCAAATCCCTGTTGCGCACATTCACACTAACTACAACCCGCCTGTGTGTATTTTCCCTGGATATCTTCGCCGGTCCTTCTGCATACTGAATATCGGCGAGCTCTCGCAAAGGAACCTGAACCCCCCCCGATACAGGCACCTGCAACTGCCGGATATCCTCAATATCCTGCCTGTTCTTATTTTTAAAGCGCATCACCACATCAAAACGTTTTTCACCCTCAAAAACAGAACCCGCTATTTCACCTCCAAAAGCAGCTGAAAGATAGGAATTCAAGGTACGGATATCCACTCCGTAGTTGGTTATATTGCTTCGGTTATAGCTCACTTTAATCTGCGGCAGGCCCGAAGTTTTTTCCAGAATGACATCACCCGCGCCCGGCACTGCAGATATCAGGTTCTTGATTTCAGCTGCCTTTTTGTCAACATAATCCAGGTCTTCCCCGAAAATTTTAATGGCTATGTCCGATCTGACGCCCGTGATCAACTCATTAAAGCGCATCTCAATAGGTTGTGTGAACTCGTAATCAATACCAGGTATTACAGAAAGTGCTTCCTTAAACCGATCAGCCAGTTCTTCCTTGCTGCTGGTAACCTTCCATTCTTTGCGGGGGTGTAATTTAATGATCATGTCAATCTCTTCCATCGACATTGGATCGGTAGGTACTTCAGCTGCACCAATCCTCGATACAATTTGCTGCACCTCATTGGGAAATTCCCTGATCAGGATATTCTCCATTTGAGTAGTCATTTCAATGGTCTTTGTCAAAGAGGTCCCCGTTTTCAACACCGGTTGTATCACAAAATCACCTTCATCAAGTGTGGGAACAAACTCCCCGCCCATTCTTGAAAACAAAAATCCCGTTAAAACCAGAGAAAGTAAAGCAAGCCCCAGAACAATCCGCTTGTGCGCACACGACCATTTAATTACAGGGAAGTAGGTCTTATAGGCAAAGCCCATAATCCGGTCGGCAATATTTCTGCCATGCTTCTTCTCGGGTTTCAGAAAGAGAGAAGAGGCAACGGGCAGCCAGGTCAGTCCCATGAACATTGCCCCGATGATGGCAAAGGAAAAAGCCAGTGCCATTGGTCTGAACATTTTGCCTTCTACCCCGCTCAATGAAAGAATAGGTATAAAAACAATCAAAATAATTACTTGTCCGAAAACGGCAGATTTCATCATTTTTGAAGCGCCTTCAAATGAAACCCGGTCGAGCAGTGTTTGCCGCTCATCATTGGTTTTCCCGTTTATATCCTCTTTCATAAAGGTCATCCGCAAAGCAATAAATTCAACAATGATCACTGCGCCGTCAATGATGATACCAAAATCCAATGCACCCAGGCTCATCAGATTGGCATCTATGCCAAAAATATACATCATGGAAATGGTGAAAAGCAATGCCAGCGGAATCATGGAGGTAATCACCAAAGCCGACCGGATATTTCCCAGGAGCAGGAAGACGGTGATCATCACAATCAAGGCCCCCAGTATCAGATTTTCAACAACAGTAAATGAGGTTTCCGATATGAGTTCACTCCGTTCCAATACCGGGTTGATGAAAACACCTTCGGGCAGGTTCTGCTGAATTTCAGCAACCCGCTGCTTCACTTCATTGATCACTTCCTTGGAATTGGCATTTTTAAGCATCATGATCTGGCCCAGCACCGTTTCTCCCTTGCCGTTAGCCGTAATGGCACCAAACCGGTTGGCATACCCAAATTGAACCTTTGCCACGTCATTTATGAGAACAGGGGTTCCGTTGTCGTTTTTAACAACTGTCTTTTCAATGTCTTCAAGTGATCTGACCTGACCGTCGCCCCGGATGAAATAACTCTGATTCGTTTTCTCAATGTAAGCGCCGCCCGAAATGCTGTTATTTGCAACAAGGGCCTGGTATACATCCATCAATGTGATATTCAGACTCCTGAGAGTGGCCGGATCAACTGCAATTTCATATTGTTTCAGAAAGCCTCCCCAACTGTTAATCTCTACCACACCGTTGATGCCCGACAACCTCCTCCTGATGATCCAGTCCTGAATGGTTCTCAGTTCCATGGGTGAATACCTGTCCTCGTACCCGGGTTTCACATCAACAATATACTGGTAAATTTCACCCAGTCCCGTAGAAATCGGACCCATTTCAGGGGTACCATATCCTTCAGGAATATTCGCTGATGCACTCTTTATTTTTTCGGCTATGAGCTGTCGTGGCAGATAGGTCCCCATTCCATCACTAAAAACAATGGTTACAAGCGATATGCCAAACTTGGAAACGGAACGTATTTCCTTAACGCCCGGGAGGTTGGCCATTTCCATTTCTACCGGTGCGGTAATAAACTGTTCTATTTCCTGGGTGGACAGATTGGTTGATGTGGTAATCACCTGAACCTGGTTGTTTGTGATATCGGGAACAGCACCAACGGGTATGTGCAAAACCGCAAATATGCCGAATGAAGCAATGGTTAGTGTAAACAGAATAACGATGAACTTATTCCTGATGCTAAAGTCAATTATTCTTTCCAGCATATTGAAGGATCTTTGTAATCAAATATAAAAAATTAAACTTTACAATGTGCTTGTTTGGTTGAACCATTTCAATCGTGAATGGTTAATTAATCAGCTATAAAAGAACCCGAAGTTGAACAAAATAATTTCAAAAAGCTACCCGGTCACCGGCATGAGTTGCGCCTCATGCGCGTTGAATGTGGAGCGGATGCTGAAGAAACAGCCGGGCATACGCAGTGCCTCGGTGAACTATGCCAACGCTTCGGCTCAGGTTGAAATGGTGCCCGCGGATGTTGACCTGAATGACCTGCAACAAGCCATCCGGGCTATTGGCTACGACATTTTAATTACCGACAAGGAAGCCGGGAACCGGGAGGCAGAGCAACAAGTACGTTACCGCCAGCTGAAGATCAACATGACCGGTTCGCTCATCCTCGCAATTCCGGTGATGATCATATCCATGCTTTTCATGGATCATCATGCTTCCCATGGAGGAATATCGCCCATAAACCTGTTACTGGCCGGACTGACGCTTCCGGTAATGGCCTGGTTTGGCCGGAATTTTTTCATCGGCGCATTCAAACTGGCACGGCACGGTCAGGCTAATATGGACACTCTGGTTGCGCTGAGTACCGGCATTGCTTATTTGTTTAGCCTTTTCAACACCTTTTTCCCCCGGTTCTGGCTTTCGCGCGGATTACAGCCGCATGTTTATTATGAAGCCTCGGCTGTGATCATTGCCTTTATCCTCATCGGTAAGGTGCTGGAAGAAGGTGCCAGGGGAAAAACCTCATCGGCCATAAAAAAGCTGATGGGACTGCAGCCCGATATGGCCACCCTCATTGATGAGTCGGGCCGCGAAGTGCAAGTGCCCATAGCACGCCTCATGATAAATGACCAGGTGCGGGTGAAACCGGGCGAAAAAGTTCCGGTTGACGGCACCTTAATTTCGGGCTCGCTGACCCTGGATGAAAGCAGCATCACCGGCGAATCCATGCCGGCCGACAAGCAGGCAGGAGACACTGTGTTTGCAGGAACACTTTGTGTTAATAGCAGCGCTTTGATCAGCGCAGGTCGTGTTGGATCAGAAACCGTGCTGGCCGGTATTATTAATATGGTGCAAAAAGCCCAGGGTACAAAAGCGCCTGTACAGAAGATTGTCGACCGGATAGCAGGCATTTTCGTACCTGTTGTGTTGGGAATTTCAGTATTGAGCTTCATCATCTGGATGCTGGCCGGAGGTGATGATGCCATCTCCCATGCGCTGATGGCCATGGTAACCGTGCTGGTTATCGCCTGCCCCTGTGCACTCGGACTGGCAACACCCACCGCCATCATGGTTGGGATCGGCAAAGGAGCCCGTAACGGGATCCTGATCCGGGATGCTGAAAGCATCGAACTCATGCAGAAAGTAAAAGCCGTGGTGATGGATAAAACCGGCACGCTCACCGAAGGCCGTCCTGCTGTTACCGACATCATCTGGCTTGCAGACGAAAACACCCGGTCCGAAACGGAACCGGTGCTGCTTGAAATGGAAAAACGATCGGCACATCCGTTGGCACAGGCCATTGTGACTGCGCTGGAGAAAAACACGCATGGGCCGGTATCCCTGGATGAATTTGAGAATGTAACCGGTAAGGGAATTAAAGCCGTATTTGCCCAGCGGCATTACTTTTCGGGCAATTCCAGGTTCCTGGCTGATGAAGGTATTCCAATTGGTGCTGAAAACGAAGAAAAAATAAAGGAACTGCAGTCCAATGCCCGGACTGTTGTATTCTTTGCCGAAAAGACAACTGTACTTGCCATCATCGGATTGGCTGATACGCTGAAGCCAAACTCATCCGAGGCTGTTCACCAACTGAAATCGGCCGGAATAGCCGTCTATATGCTCACCGGCGACAACCATCAGACAGCTGCTTCCATAGCCAGACTTGCAGGTATTGAACACTATCATGCCAACATGCTTCCGTCAGATAAGGCTGACTTCATTAAAAACCTGCAGGCAGATGGAGTTGCCGTGGCCATGGTGGGTGACGGCATTAACGATTCGCAGGCAATGGTGCAGGCCGATGTAGGTATTGCCATGGGCAAAGGCTCAGATATTGCCATGGATGTATCGGGCATAACTCTGATTTCATCTGATCTGCGGCAGATCCCCAAAGCCTTCCGGCTATCCAGACTTACCGTGCGGACCATTAAACAGAACCTGTTTTGGGCATTTATTTATAACATAATTGGCATACCCGTTGCTGCCGGGATTTTATTTCCAATATGGGGCTTCATGCTGAATCCGATGATTGCCGCTGCCGCCATGGCACTCAGCTCTGTGTCGGTGGTGAGTAACAGCTTGCGGCTGAGGGGAGTGCGATTGTGAGTTCCGGCAAACCTGTTTCTCGCGGATTGTCGCGTCATTGCGAGGGAGGCACGACCGAAGCAATCTCTTGGTAAGCGCTACTCAATTGAGATTGCCACGCTTCGCTCGCAATGACTGCTACGTCATTCTCGCAGATTAAAACAGATCTGCCTACCGGCAGGCAGGTTTTTTCCCGCGGGGTTACATATGGGGTTTAAACCCCAAAAAAAGAGAATCATCTTCAAAATACCCCGGCATGAATGCCGGGGCTATTGATGTAAAAGCACTTATCACTAGCCCCAGGCTTCAGCCTGGGGTTTCAAATAGCGAAAGGTCCCATTAAAGGGCTTCAGCCCTTTTGGCTGGAAGGCTCAGTGTGACTGAGAAGACTATACGACTGCATGACTTTGCAGACTTTGCAGACTAACAGACTAGCAGACTAACAAACTAACAGACTCAACAACCTAAAATTTTATCATCTCCTTCGGCTTCAGATTGTTCTCCATCGTCCAAAAATGGGCTTCGCCATGTGCAATTTTGAATAGGATCAGGCCGGGACTTTCAATGGTGAGTCCGAATTCTTTCAGGAAGGGACGCTCCAATAACACTTTTTCCTTGAGTTTATAATCACTGATGAACTCAATTTCTCCGGCAACACGAAGCATGGTGCTGATCAACCCATCGTGATGGTAAAAGCAGGCCTCAACTTTCGGATTCACAATCAACTGTTTGTACATGGTTTTAATGCTTCCGGTTTGAAAGTAAAACCCGGTTTCATCGGCAAACCAAAAGCCCAGTGCTCTGACGCGGGGCTGATCACCTTCCGTAGTAGCCAGAAAACATACTTTGTTTTCATTGGCGAAATCAATACAATCGTTTATGTTCATGTTATTTAATAATAATAGCTATGGAATAAAGATACACCAATTTGGTATTGACCATACTGAAATATTCAAATTCAACATTTTTTATAAGCAAATTAGCATATTACCACATTAGCATATTAGCATATTAGCATATTGTCACATTGGCACTTACACCTTCGACCCGAACATCTTATTCTGCCGGGTCATTTTTACAAAATAGTTCAGCCGTTTGGTGAACTCTTCCTTGCTTACCCGGGCATGGTCGATATACGCAATTCTTACCTGCCGGTAGTTAGCAGGGAAAGCATTGAAATTATTCCAGACTTCAGCATCCTTTTTGAGAACAGCCATAATGTCCTTTGGCATCTGAAAAGGTTTGTGTTCTTTAATGATTCCGTTCTCAACCAGCAGGTGGTGATCAATGCTTTTTAACCCGGCTTCAGTCATTTTTCCGAGTTCGATCATTTTTCTCACGCGCACCCTGTTGAGTTCCGAAAGCTGGCTTTTGGTCCGCCGGGGGCTGAAGCGCTGTGCGGCATGGTGGTCGTCGACCTTCTTGACAACGCTGTCGATCCAGCCAAAGCAAAGCGCCTCCTCCACAGCTTCGTCGTAGGGTATTCGCGGTTTTCCCGACTTTTTATTGGCATATACCAGCCAGATATCATTGGCTTTATCAAAGTTCTTTTGCAGCCAGGAGCGCCATTCCTCCCGGGTTAATATATGAAGCGTTTCACTTATTTCCATGAGCAGCCTTAATTACCATTTCTCCCTGGCCATATCGGGCCAAATGTATTGCTGGTATACCTGTTTTACAGCATCCATCTGATCAACAGTCAGGTCGTGGACTCCTGTCGCTTTTAAATTAGAAACAATTTGATCGGGCCTTGAAGCGCCAGGAATCACGCAACTTACCTCTGAGTGCATCAAAATCCATTTCAGCGCTATAGATGCCAGATCAGTACCCTGTGAAAATATCCTTTTCAATTCATCCACTGCCTTCAATCCCTTCATGTAATCAATACCTGAAAAAGTTTCTCCTTTATCAAATGCTTCTCCGTTACGATTAAAAGTGCGGTGGTCGTCTTTTCCGAATGAAGTGGATGTGGTGAATTTTCCGGTAAGCAACCCGCTGGCCAGTGGCACCCGGGCAATAATCCCCACATTCCTGGCAGTTGCTGCTGCAAAGAATTTTTCGGCAGGACGCTGCCGGAACATATTGAAAATGATCTGCACGGTGGTTACATTGTCGTATTCCAATGCCTTCATGGCTTCTTCAACCCGTTCCACGCTCACGCCCATGTTGCGAATCTTACCTTCGCGCTTCAGCTCGTCGAACAACCCGAAAATTTCGGGACGGTAATAGGTTTCGGTGGGCGGGCAATGCAACTGGATCAGGTCGATGGTTTCAAGTTTCATGTTGCGCAGGCTGTCTTCGACAAACTGACGCAGTGCTGCCGGCTGGTAGGAACTGTCGATATGCGGATTGAGTCTGCGCCCGCACTTGGTGGCTACAAATATCCGTTCCCGGCGCGATCGTACAAATTCACCCACGGCCTTTTCGCTTTCTCCGTCGCTGTATACATCGGCGGTGTCGATGAAATTCACACCCTGATCAACAGCAGTTGCCAATATTTCAGCGGCATTCCGATGGCTGAACGAATCGCCCCAGCGTCCGCCAACCTGCCAGGTTCCCAGGCTGATTTCAGAAACTTCAAATCCGGTTTTCCCAAGTAGTCGCTTCTTCATGCAATATTTTTTTGTTCAAAGCAAAAATAAGCATTTATAACCTGTCTATAATATGGTAATTTTGTCCAATGAGAACCCGGGATCAAAATTATCTGTTGTTTATGTATAGATTGCCACGCTGACGCTCGCAATGACGCTACCAGCTTGAATGAACGACAGGACTATACGGATCGCAACCAATTTTCAAACCCGCCTGCGCTCGGGCAGGTCTTCAAATTACCAAATTTTCAAATCAACATGAATCAGATTCAAAAGATTGCCGTGATCGGTGGAACAGGCAAAGCAGGAAAATATCTTGTTAACGAGCTTGTTAAACAGGAGTTCGCTATTAAAATGCTTGCCCGAAACCCGGAAAATATCACAGGACATAGTCCACTAATTGAAGTAATATCAGGCAATGCCCGTGATTATAATTCCATACGTAAATTACTTACCGGCTGCGATGCAGTAATTAGTACGCTGGGGGCCTCCAGAAGTGAACCTGACACCTGCAGTGTTGCGGTTGGACATATCATACAAGCCATGCAGGAACAGCATATAAAAAGATATATAGAATTGGCGGGATTGGCCATTGATACTCCTGATGACAAAAAGGGATGGAAAACACGTCTTGTGGTTAACCTGATAAAAAATCTTTTTCCAGCAATTATAAACGACCGGCAAAAAGCATTTGATCTGCTTAGGGCAAGTGACCTAAGCTGGACCATTGTTCGCTCGTCCATGATTAAACTCACAGATGCCAAAAGGGTTCTCAAAACAAGTTTATCCGACAGTCCCGGAGGCCGGATAAGTGCCTCCGATCTGGCTATTTTTCTTATTGAGCAGCTAACCGATGAACGATTCATTAGAAAATGCCCTTTTGTGGCAAGCTGAATTGCAGGCTGATTTACTGTTTGTTTAAAGCCTGTCCTTTTTACTTCTAATGATATCATTCCCCAAAAACCGTTATCTGGCTTTTGGCAATCGGAATGTTCGGTAATATCCTGATATGGACGCATTAAATATTCAGCTACTTTTTTGGCAATTGGTCATTTATAAATGATTCCACCGAAAAGCATTACCGTCTTAATTTGCTGATTAAATGTTATTTAACCTGTAACGAACCCCGTTAGGGCGCAAATAAACTAAGTACTTTTACCTAGAAAGCTTGCCTGAAAATACCAGTTATTTTCTCCCCAAATACATATGAAAATTGAGTATTTGTTAATTCTTACCTGCGAAATTTTCCAACGTAAACTTTGAGGTATAATCAGAAAACTAATGTATTGTCAATTATTATACAAGAAAGAATTAATAATTCAGGTCAATTTTTAATATTAATCAAATCAAAATTTATGAAAACCAAACTTTTTACACTGTTGGCTTTGATTTCGATGTCAGCTGCTCTGTTAGCACAGGAAGAGCAATGGGAATCACAGTTTAAATTAACAGGCTACGTAGCAACTGAATATGAGTACTTTAAGGATATAAAGTATTTTCCAAAGGATTATGCTTTTTCCCTTACTGAAGGTGGCCTACTCGCAAATTATCAGCCTCTTAAGAATTTAACTATTAAAACAGTATTTGTTTATCGGCCGGGCTTTAAGTTTGACAACATGTTGAATGAAGCCAATGTGGAATATAAATTAAACAATTATGTTAATATTAAGGTTGGTAGGTTTCTCACTCCCCTGAGTCCCATGAATACCTATTATTATGCCCCTGTAAATAACAGCGCCACCTTACCCATACTTATTTCTCATCACGAGTTCTTCCCCTTAAACATGGATGCTGTTTCATTTAATGGCAATATTGGCGACAAGTTTAAATTTAAATATGACGTATTTGCCGGTGGATTTCGTAATACACTTTGGATGAAGACAGGTTCAATGGGCTTATTTGGCTATGAAGATACACAGCTGATAAAAGATGAAACCACAGTGGACATGCCCGAACTAAATGCCCAACTTAGTATTGGTGGTGGTGCACGAATTGGCATCGCTTACCAGGATTACATTGATTTGGGGTTTGGTATTTTCAGATCTGAAGATCCGTTTTTTGAACCCGTCAGTCAAATGAACATGGTTGTTGAAAAATTCAGCTATGGATTCAATCTGAAAGCTAAATATTCTACCTTACAATTACTGGCCGAAGCATGGAATTCTACCATAAAGATATTTGGAGGTGAAAGTGAATATCAGGGAGGTTTTGCTGAATTAAGCAACACATTCAATAAAATTACTCCTTATGCGCGTTTCGAATATCATGATGCTGCTGGTATGAAATTTGACAGATATACCGCAGGAATTAGCTACAGACCCATTTTCGAGACTACCATGAAACTCGAGTATATGAGATACGAGCATGATGTAACAGATTTGAATGGCGTTGTAGCAACCCTTATTTTCTCTTTCTAATTATAACCTTATATTCAAATATCATGAAAAGAAATGTTATTGCGATGTTGGTCCTGATGTTTTTAGTATCAGGAATTGCAAGCGCACAATCCTATAAAGTGATAGTAAACAGCAGTAATTCTGTAAGTTCATTATCAAAAAAAGAAGTATCTGATCTGTTATTGAAAAAATCTACGAAATGGTCAAATGGCACAGCGGCTGTTCCGGTGGATTTGACAGCAAATTCACCTATTCGTGAAGCGCTATCATCTAGCATACATGGTAAAGGAGTGGCAGCAATCAGAAATTACTGGCAGCAGGCAGCATTTTCAGGCGCAGCCACTGCACCTCCGGAGAAAGCAAACGATAATGAAGTAATTGAGTTTGTGAAGAAAAATTCCGGAGCAATAGGTTACGTATCTTCTGATGCAGCAACTGCTGGAGTTAAGACCATCAGTGTAAATTAATTCAAATGCATAGTATATGATTCAGAATCTGAAATTCAGAAATAAGATATTGTTGCTGCCCTTTTT
>CAYTNC010000035.1:0-20451 GCA_964438935.1 uncultured Bacteroidales bacterium | reverse complement strand
GGGATGCAGATGGTGCTTCCGGCTGATTTTGAGAATTACTCTTACTATGGCCGGGGACCTTGGGAAAACTATGCCGACAGGAATAATGCTTCTAAAGCCGGCACATTTGCTTCTACTGTTACCGAACAGTATTTTCCGTATTCCCGACCACAACATACAGGCAACCATACAAACATCCGATGGGCATCGCTTACAAATAATGATGGAACAGGCATCGCTGTTTTTGGCTATCCATACCTCGAAACTACGGCAATTCATTACAGCGATAATGATCTCGACAAAAAAAGCTTTACGGAAATAGTTAAACGCAACGATGTCTATTTTTCAATTGATGCGCAGCAAAACGGATTGGGTGGCGCAAGTTGCGGCCCGGGGGTGCTTCCGGCATATATTTTAAAGCTGAAAGATACAGGCTATACCTTTCGTATAAGCCTTATTAATAAAAATTCCGACTTATCTGCCCTGATGAGCGAATCACCATTCCTGGCACCACCGGTAATTTACCCTACAGAACAAATGCTTTACAAGGGGGGTAAGAAAATTGAAATTTTAGCGCCGGTGGAAGGTTCCGAAATCAGGTATACACTGGACGGGAGTGAACCCAATGAAAAGTCGTTGTTGTATAAGGAGCCTTTCCGGATAGAAACAGATTGCGTGGTTAGGGCCAAAACATACAAAAATGGCGAAAACCCTTCTGTATCTGTTTCCCATGCCTTTAGCATCGGAGAAATATTGTATGATAGCCCGGTTATTAAGTTTGGCGATCAGCCTGTTGCCTGCGAGGTCCCGATTGAGGGATATAAGTCCATTGGTATTCTGATCACCGACCCGGATAAATCAAGTGATTGGGATCATACCGATGTGCTGGAACCTCTGCTGGTTAAAAAGGATGGCAGTGAGAAATCGCTGACAGATATTAAACCCTATATTACTTTTCAGGATTGGGGTTCGCTGGTTGTTAACCGCTCTGTGGATAGAAACCCGTTGACAGTTGCCGGAATCAAATACAGTAAAGGACTTGGTACGCATGGTATGGCTGAGATCTGGTATCATATAGACAGCGATGCAACCAGGCTAAAACTAAAGGTAGGCGTTGATGACGAAACCGAACGAAGAGGCAGTTCGACTATTACTTATAGAATTGTCGGGGTACGCTAGATAATCGGGAAAAATAAATCTGAAACAGGTGACAAAGATGAAATGGATGATTGTTGTTTTCACGATGTTGATTGCCTTGCAGGTGAAGGCTCAGGATATACCGGACTGGGAAAATCCTGAGATTATAAGTATCAACAAAGAACCATACCACAATTCACTGGTGCTTCCTTCCGGAAAAAGTGAATGTAAAGAAATCGTATCCCTTAACGGGAAATGGAAATATAAGTGGTCGCCCAAGCCGGATATTAGGCCGGTTGATTTTTTCAAAACCGATTTTGATGTTTCACAGTGGGAGGAAATCTCGGTTCCTGGCAGCTGGCAATTGCAGGGCTTCGACATACCCATTTACGTCAACATCAATTATCCCTTCCAAAGGGATCAGCCCCGTGTAACCAGTGAGCCGCCGAAAGACTGGTATGCATATGAAAACCGCAATCCTGTGGGATCATATGTTACTACATTTCAGGTAGCGCCCGGTAGCAAAGACAAACAATACTATATTCACTTCGAAGGAGTTGAATCGGCCATGTATCTGTGGGTAAATGGTCAAAAAGCAGGATACAGCGAAAATTCATTTTCGCCTGCCGAATTTGATGTCACCAATTTTGTCAAAGAAGGTGAAAATCGACTGGCTGTTGAAGTGTATCGCTGGTCAGACGGAAGTTATCTTGAAGATCAGGACTTTTGGCGTTTGAGTGGTATTTTCAGACCTGTTGAATTGTGGATTCGGCCCAAAGTGCACATCCGTAATTATACCATTATTGCTGAACCATCCAAAGATTTTGCCTCATCAGTTGTTGGTGCAAAAATTTCAATTCGTAATCAATACAAAAAGAAGCTCAGTAACCTTGAATTGGAAATGAAAATTTCAGGCAAGGACAAGAACGGAAAAAATCTGGAAAAAATACTGGTGCAGAAAATACCTTTGGTAAACGGTTTTGATCAGCAGGAAGTGGTTTTAAAAGATGTTCTTGCCAATCCGCGTCTGTGGTCGTCGGAAGACCCCTATTTGTATGATGTCATCATGCTGCTTCGAGATAAAAAAAAGGAAGTCGAAAAATTTCAATATTACCTGGGGATTCGAAGAATTGAAGTAAACGGCGAAATTCTGGAAATCAATGGCAAACCTGTTAAATTGAAAGGGGTTAACCGTCACGATTTTCACCCGCGTACCGGACGTTATGTAGATTATACCACCATCGAGCAGGATGTGCGGCTGATTAAGCAGGGCAATTTCAATATGGTACGCACTGCACATTACCCACATACCCCATATTTTTATGAAATGTGTGACCGTTACGGGTTATATGTGATGTCGGATGCCAACCAGGAATCGCATGGATATGGAATAGGCAATAAAGTGATAGGCGACAGTCCTGAATGGACCAAAGCCCATGTGGATCGCGCTTTGTCAATGGTACAACGTGACATAAACAGTCCGAGTGTGGTTTTCTGGTCATTGGGAAACGAAGGTGGGCGTGGTATGAATTTGAGAGCCATGCGTGACACGGTGAAGACCATTGATCCGACAAGATTGGTGTATAGCGACTCCGACCGTTCGGTATCTGATGTTTATGATGACGGTTATCTGGCTCCTGAAAAACTGAAAGAATTGGCAGATAAAACCTCTGACCGTCCGGTTTTTATGCGCGAATATGCCCATGCCATGGGAAATTCACTTGGAAATTTTCAGGAATACTGGGACGTGATTGAATCAGATAAAAGCATTGCTGGTGCTGCTATCTGGGATTGGGTGGACCAGTCGATTGCCGGAAAGAAAGATGGTTCGCCGCTCAGTTTCAGTGCTGATATAACCTCATATATATTGCAGCCCGATGAATATTGGGCTTATGGAGGCGATTTTGGAGACAGACCCAATGATGGTTCTTTTTGTATCAACGGACTGGTGGGTGCTGACCGCATTCCGCACCCGCATTATTACGAGGCACAAAAGGTTCAACAGTACATTGATTTCAGCCTGATGCCCGGCTCTTCCAATGTACAGGTTATTAATAAATATGATTTCACTTCATTAAATGATTTTGAGTATTCTTACGAATTTCTTAATAACGGAAAAGTTATAAAAGCAGCCGAACAACCTTTGAATGCTAATGAAGTGCTCGAAATTCCATTTGGGGTTGAAGCCAGGGGTGAATTGATGCTTCATGTTTATGCCAAATTGAGCAAATCAACCCGTTGGGCAGAAAAAGGCTTTGTAGTAGCCCGCAAACAGTTTGTGATGAATCCAAATGCAATTGCAAAACTGACAGCAACTGATAACACACCTGTAATCAAAAAAACTGACTCCTCAGTGGAGGTTGTAACCAGTCAGCACGTTATTGTTTTTAATGCCACCAATGGCTCAATGAAAAGCTGGAAAGTGAACGGACAGGAAGTGCTGCAGGGCGAATTGGAACCGTACTTCTGGAAACCGGCTAACGAAAACCAGAGGCGAAATGGCTACAATACCCGGTTGGGTTCGTGGAGGGATGCCGCCAAAAACCGTGTGGTTAAGAACGTTACATGCACCACCGAAAATGGTTTGGCGCTTGTTGTATTTGATATGTCGCTGCCTGTAGGAGCCGGCTATCAATTAAAATACACTGTTAACGGAGCTGGAAAAATTCAGGTGGAAGCCGATTATAAACCAGTGGCAACCGACATAGCGCTAATTCCAAAATTTGGAATGCGTTTGCGCCTGCCGGCCAATATGAGTATTGTGGAATGGTATGGACGTGGCGAGTTTGAGAATTATCCCGACAGGAAAACCGCAGCACTGATAGGCCTTTACAAACTGCCATTGGAATCGTTTATTACCGCTTATGTAGTGCCACAGGATAACGCCAACCGTTGCGATGTGCGTTGGTTCTCTTTGGAAAGTACTTCGGGAAGTAAATTGAAAGTGACAGGGCTTCAACCGCTTTGTTTCCGTGCCTGGCCTTATTCCGAAGAGGATATTGAACTCAATAAACACGATTATCAATTGCCAAGACGTGACTTTGTGAATGTAAATATCGACCTCAACATTAAAGGGGTGGGGGGAAATGATTCATGGGGGGCACGTACCTTGGATACATACACCATCGATGGAAACAAGCCCTATTACTACGGGTTTATTATGGAAGTAAATTAAGATTGGTGCAGGGTTATATTAAACCTCACTACTGTCCGACAAAAATTTATATCGTCCCATACGGGACTTAACTTTAAATGTTAATCCATTATCTACCAATATGATGTCCCTACGGGACGGTTCCGTTAGAGCCTGTCCCTCTTTTGCGGGAAACCAAATATGGGTAGAAAAGATAAGCCACCTCTCAAGTCTCAAAGTCCCGTAGGGACGCCATAAATATTGGTCTTTATATAATTTGAAAAATTTTACCCGGATAACAATGATTAAACCTGTATATTTGAAAGAGGAAGTGTTATCTATCTAAAAAACATATGATCAACAAATTTAACACAATGAAAAAGAACCTTTTAAATTATGCTTTTATGAAAGCTACGCTGTATGCAATTCTCGCCATGTTGTTTGTCAATTTGGGATGTACCAAGCAACAGGCACTGGTAAAAGTGAATGAGGGACTCTTACAGGGTACTTTTGAAAATGGATTGACTGTTTACAAAGGCATACCCTTTGCTGCCCCGCCTGTTGGAGAACTTCGGTGGCGGGCTCCCCAACCCCCGGCTAAATGGGATGGTATTAAGCAGGCTGCAAAATATGCACCCGCTCCCATACAGGGTGGAAATCCTCCTTCGGGAAAAAGCGAGGACTGCCTGTACCTGAATATATGGACTCCGGCTAAGTCGCCAAAGGAAAAATTGCCTGTACTGGTATGGATTTATGGCGGAGGATTCAGTTTTGGTTCAACTGCTGAACCTGGATACTCAGGGGAAAAACTGGCTCAGAAAGGTGTTGTATTGGTCAGCATAGCATACCGGTTGGGGGCATTGGCTTTTCTGGCACACCCCGAATTAACTGCCGAGAATCCGAATCATGTTTCAGGTAATTACGGGCTGCTCGATCAGATTGCAGGCCTTCAGTGGATACAGAAAAATATAGAAGCATTTGGAGGTGACCCGGACAAAGTAACCATTTTTGGGGAGTCGGCAGGAGGCATTTCCGTGAGTATGCTGTGTGCATCACCGCTGGCCAAAGGGTTGTTCCATGGTGCTATTTCCCAGAGTGGCGGATCTTTTGGCCCCACACGTCCGACTACCTATCCGGGTGAAAACATGAAAACCCTGAAACAGGCTGAAGCCGACGGGATTGATTTTCTTAAAAATGCAGGAGTAGCTTCAATTGCCGAACTTAGAAAAGCAGATGCTGAAAAACTTCCCGGTGGTTTTGGAATGGGAAATTCCTGGCCGATAGTGGATGGATTTGTAATCCCTGATGATCAATACAGATTATATGAAGCCGGAAAATTCAATGACATACCAGTTCTTATTGGTTACAATTCAGATGAAGGAGCAAGCTTTTCCCGTGAAAAAGCGCCCGAAGAATTTATTGCAGGGGTGAGAGCCCGATACGGCAAATTTGCCGATGACCTGATTAAAGCCTACCCTGTTGGTACTGCTACGGTTCCAAAAACAGCCCGTGACTTATCACGCGATGCCGCATTTGGCTGGCAAACATGGATTTGGGCGAGACTCCAGTCGCAAACCGGCAAGTCGAAAGTATTTTATTATTACTTTGATCAGCACCCGGATTATCCGGAAGATTCTCCCCGGTTTGGCTACGGCTCTCCACACGGACAGGATGTAGCTTATGTGTTTCAGCATTTGGATACAACCAATTCCGAAATTGCAAAAACCGATCTGGAAATTTCAAATGCAATGGGAACATACTGGACAAACTTTGCAAAATATGGTGACCCCAATGGTAAAGAGATGCCTGAATGGCCTGCCTTCAGTGATGCGAATCCGCAAGTAATGTATTTCAGCCAGACACCACATACAGGACCAGTGCCCAGTGCGGAATCACTTAAGGTACTCGACTCTTATTTCAAATGGCGTCGGACACCCGAAGGAATTGAATGGGCCAGGTAAAGCAACTCAGTTAAATAAGTATCATCAAATAACCCAATATGAAACGTAGAGGTTTTCTAAAAAACAGTGCGCTTACAATAGGACTGGTGGGTACGCCATCCCTGTTTATTGCAGCACCTAAGGGAAGTGTTCAGAAGATGTCAGGGATTTCATTAGTGGATCCGGAGGAGATCCGTTCATCAGGATATCTTCGCCGCGCACAGTCGGCCCGGTTTCTGCCAAAGCCACCCAGGCATGCCCATGTTGCCATTCCCCCGATGCCGCTGGCGGATCGGATCAGCCGGAAGATAGTGCCACAGAGGGGTTTTTGCTGTTTAACGCCCGGTGGAGAGGCTCTCAGCTCAGGCAATGGGGCTGTAAATATTGAGGTAACAGGAGATCCCTTTACTGAACGCATTCCTTTCAGCCACGAAAGCCTGTTCGTACCCCGTAAGAAATCACTTGAGGCACCCAATATCGCACACGTTTTCCCACAGGTACGGCAAATGATGCTGGAAGGAAAATACAGTGAAGCCATAATGATAGCTTTCAACGAATGGCGTAAAACCCCGATAACCCGTGGTGGATTTGGCGGTACGAGATTTAACATGTTGCTTGAGTTTCCGAAAAGCTTATCGGTTAAGAACTATCTCCGCACACTTGATTTCGAGAGTACCGAGGTGAAGGTTCACTGGACCGATGACTATGGGGATTGGGTGCGCCGTGTTTTCACATCACGACCCGACAATGTGGTGGTACAATGGTTCACTGCCCCTGCTGGCCAATTGGTGAATGTTCGTATTAAAGTATCAGAAGGAGGTTTTGGTGAACTGGGAGTGCCACGTGAGAGAAGCAGCGGATCCGCCAACACGCAGACGGACTTCAATGAACAACGGCTGATTATCAAGGGCCTGTTGGACCCTTCGGTAGATAACAGGGGCTTTGCCAACGTGACCCGTGTGGTTCGTGAAGGTGGCTCGGCCCGTATGGAAGAAAACACACTGGTGGTGGAGAATGCCTCGTCTGTGATGCTGCTCACCCGCATTGAATATTTATCCGACTTCAGCGGGGACAAGGTAGAAAATGTACTGCGGTCGGTGGAAGAACTCAATCCCGACTATCCGGAGTTGCTGGCACGAGCCCGTGTGGTTCAGTCCGAGATGCTCAACCGGGTCACAGTGGATTTCGACGATGCCTCCAAATATGGTTTGTCATCCGAGGAGCTTCTGTCTGATCAGCGTTCCAATCAGGGTTATTCGGGCGCATTTCTCAAAACATTCTTTGAAATGTGCCGTTACTGGTTCATTATCACAACCGGCAAGTATCGCAGTGTATCGGCACTGACCAATGTAAATACAAACCTCCAGATTGCCCCGATAACCCTGGGATATCACCGCGAAGGCGAGATGGCTTACTTCGACTGGGTTGAAAGTTTGTTCGAGGACTACCGCACCAATGCAAAGAATATATACGGCATGCGTGGCGCGCATTACCCTATTGCACCAACCAAAGATGCCGGCGTTTTTACCATGTTCGACCATGCCGATAGTACCGGAGAAACCTGGCCACATCCCTACTGGATCAGTGCCGGCGGCTGGGTTTTGCGCCCGTTCTGGGACCACTACCTTGTAACCGGCGATTTGGAATTCCTCCGCAAGCGTATGGTGCCGGCGTATAAGGACTTAGCGCTGTTTTACGAAGATTTCCTGACGGTTACAGATAAAAACGGGAATTACATTTTTGTTCCTTCCTTTTCTCCGGAGAACCACCCTGGCAGCCTGAACCCGGGATGTATGGCAGTGATCAATGCCACCATGGACATTTCGGTGTGCCGCGAAGTGCTTGCAAATCTGGTGGAGGCATGCGAGCTACTGGGTATTGAGGCCGACAGCGTACCGAAATGGAAGGCCATGCTGGCCAAGTTGCCGCCGTACCTGCTCGAACCGGACGGAACGCTGAAGGAATGGGCATGGGCCGATCTGGGCGAACGTTATAACCACAGGCATGTTTCTCAATGCTATGGAGCGTGGCCCGGCGACGAAATTGATCCGGACCGTACCCCGCAACTTTCCAAGGCTGCGGTATTAGCAAACCGGAAACGCTCACATGAGCGGCTGGCCGCTCATAGTCAATGTCAACGGGCATTGATTGGCGCAAGGCTTAAAGATAACTATATGGTGGACAGCGAGCTGAGGCAGCTGCTTGAGCAAGGCTTCGTTGGAACCACGCTCCTGTGTCCTCACGACCCATACGCCAATATGCGAATACCAGATGCACAGGGCGGGATTCCCGCCATCATCATGGAGATGCTGGCCTACTCACGCCCCGGTGTTATTGAGGTGCTTCCGGCTCTCCCTTACACGTTGGTAAAGGGATCCATCAATGGAATGCTCCTGCGAACATTTGCCCGACTGGACAAACTGGCCTGGAACATGGATGCAGGGATTGTGGATTTAACTATCACCTCCCTGAGAAATCAGGATGTGACCTTAATTACCAGATATGGTATAGAGGAAATTTCCGCTCCTTCCGGGGTTTTGGCAACCAGGCCCCAATCCGGACAGGCTACCTGTGATATACACTTACCGGAAGGAAAACCGGTTGAGATTCATTTGAAAATAGGCAGGCGCAATCCGCTGGATTGGGTGAAATCAGTGAGACTATAATTTTGTGGAACAAAATTATTTAGTCGAACTGATCCCGAGCGAAGCCGAGGGATCTCTGGGTGCCTCGTCAGTTCTGCTGCCAGATAGTTTATTGGGTGTAATCAACATGTAAAAATTGAGAAAAAATTATGAAACGTAGAATATTTGTCAAAACAAGTGCAGCCGCTGTTGGTCTGGTTGGGTCTCTGGAGATGTCGCCATTGCTTGCTGCTACTGCAAACGAATTCCCTGAAGCAAATACGCCGCTGGCGGACAATCGTCCGGCGGCATATATTAACCGTGTACAGGGGGGGGTAAACCTGCCCAATTTACCGTCAACAGGGAGATCTTATCCGATTGCACCCATGCCGCTTGACGAACGAATCAGACTGAAAATTGTTCCACAGCGGGGCTTTTGTAGCATCGCCCCCGGCAATTTGGTTAGTGAGGCACTTACTTCAGGCAATGGCATGATGAATATTGAGTTGATGGGCGATCCCTATTCGGAGCAAATCCTTTTCCACCATGAAAGCCTGCTTATGCCATGGAAAAGGCCAATGGAGGCACCCGGCATCGCCGGTATTTTTCCGCAAGTGAGGCAAATGGTGCTGGATGGAAAAAGCAAAGAAGCCATAGCGCTCGCTGTTCAACACATGAATGAAAGCCCGATAAAACAGGACACCGAACCGCACCTCACCATCCCGGCGTTCCTGATGAACCTCGAGCTTCCTGAAGCCGCATCCGCCAGAAATTACCTGCGCACTGTTAATTTTGACAACAGCGAGATAAAGATCATCTGGACTGATGAAAACGGTGACTGGCTTCGTAAAACTTTTACTTCCCGGCCCGACAACGTTGTTGTCCAATGGCTTTCTGCTCCGGAAGGCAAAAAAATGAATGTCAGCATCTCATTGCAGAAATCTGCCGGGTGGAGTATGATATCGGGTATGGACTGGGGCGCCACCAGGGGAATTGGAGCAACCAATCCGGACCTTGCAGCATTTGTTGACCTGGCATCGGACCAAAACAAACTTGCACCAAAAGGTATTGAAGCCTGTGACGTTAGGCAGGACAACAACGAGAAGCGGTTGATATACAAATGCCTGTTGGACCCCTCTGTAGATAACAGCGGGTATGCCGGAATGACCCGTGTGGTTCAAAGCGGTGGCTCAGCAACGATGGTTGGGACCACGCTGGTTATTGAGAA
Source organism: uncultured Bacteroidales bacterium (assembly GCA_964438935.1). Taxonomy (GTDB): domain Bacteria; phylum Bacteroidota; class Bacteroidia; order Bacteroidales; family UBA10428; genus UBA5072. The sequence continues at coordinate 10,410 of CAYTNC010000035.1, read as the reverse complement.
TGCATCATCTGTTCTGCTTCTAACACGCATTGAATACTTTCCGGAATTCAGTGAGAACCATGTCGAATCTCTTTACAGGGCAGTTGAAGGGCTTACTCCCGACTATCCGGTATTGTTGGAGCGTCATCAAAAGGTCCAGTCGGAAATGCTGAACCGCGTTACCGTGGATTTTGGAGGCGCCGCTCAATACGGTATGTCTGTTGAGGAGCTACTGGTCGATCAGCAGTCGAGACCCGACTATTCGCCCGCTTTGTTGGAGAAGATATTTGAAATGGGACGCCATTGGTTTATCCTGAACAGCGGCAAGTATCCAAGTATTGCAGCCGGGATCAACTCCACCATTAACCTGCAAATGGCAGGTGCAGTGCAGGGCGACCTTCATGAAGGAGTGGAGGCATACTTCAAATGGATGGAGGAAATTGCACCGGATTGCCGAAATAATGCAAAAAACATATTCGGTTTCAGAGGCACTTCGTATCCCCTCTTTCCCGATAAGGGACTTGGTGTCAGTTTCTATTATACACCCAATTCCCAAATTGGTGCATGGCCCTACTGGATTTCTGCCGGCGGCTTTTGTGTGCGTCAGTTCTGGGATCATTACCTGGTCACCGGGGATGTGGAATTTCTCCGCAACCGCATTGTTCCTGTATACAAGGAATTGGCAAAGTTCTACGAGGATTTCCTTACAATAACTGACAAAGACGGGAATTATATCTTTGTACCATCCATATCACCGGAGAATATCTCCCGAAGCACTGGTTCGTCCGGACCTGGGTTAATTAATGCCACTATGGACATTGCAATATGCAGTGAGGTCCTTACAAATTTAATCCAGGCTTGTGAGCTTCTGGATATCGATACAGAAAGTGTAACGAAATGGAAGACAATGCTGGCAAAGATGCCTCCCTATCTGCTTGAAATGGATGGTACCCTGAAGGAATGGGCATGGCCCACAGTGGAGGAGCGTTACACCCATCGGCATGTTTCCCATCTCTATGGCGCCTGGCCGGGCAATGAAATTGATCCCGATCTTACACCACAACTGGCCCGGGCTGCAGTAATAGCAAACCGGAGGCGCACATTTGACACAATGCCCAATGCAGTAGCGGGTGAAACTTTGGCTGCTTATGGTCGTTGCCACCGGGCCTTGATTGGTGCGCGGCTAAAAGACAATATCATCGTGGATATACAACTGCGACAATTGATTGAACAAGGCTATATCAGCACTGCGCTCAGGTGTTCGCGTGAACCTTATGGGATACCGATACCTGATGCTCAGGGAGGAATTCCGGCAATCATGATGGAAATGCTGGCATACTCCCGGCCGGGTGTGATCGAGTTGCTCCCGGCACTTCCTGCTTCGCTGGTGAAGGGATCGATCAGCGGTATGCTTGCCCTTACCTCTGCCAAAATCAACAAGCTGTCCTGGGATATGGAAGCCCGAACCATTGACTTAATCATTACCTCTTTGAGAAAACAAGATATTACACTGATTGCCCGCTATGGAATTGAAGAGATAACTGCACCTTCAGGAGTTTTGGGTGAATTTACCAGACACAATGCAGACTGTGAATTGCATTTGCCCGGGAACAAGGCGGTAAAAATACACCTGACGCTCGGAAATCACAATACAATGGAATGGGTAAATCAAAACATATAAAGAGATGAAATATATCTACTTATTAATGATCAGTTTGTTTCCAATGATTTGTAACGGACAGGCGGTGAAGAATTATAAACAATTGACCGACAGGGTGAACGTTACACTTACCGGGGGAACACTCAGCATACGTCCCTTAACGGAAAGTACCGTAAGGATTAATTTCTATCAGGAAAATGAAGGAACGCTGCCTGAACTCATTTTAACTTCAGGTATACCAACAACTCCCGAAATTAAAGTATCGGAATCTCCTTCAAAGCTTGAAATAAAGCTTAAAAACATTATTGTAAACCTGGATAAGCAAACCGGGCAATTATTGTTTGCTGATCATTCAGGAAAAGTATTTTTAAGCGAAAAACCTGGCACACGTCAGTTAACTCCCGATTCAGTTATGGGAGAACCCTGTTTTTTTATTGAACAAAGTTTTAACTCACCGGCTGATGAATTTCTTTTTGGTTTGGGTCAGTTTCAGGACGGGCATTATGATCTGAGGGGTGTCAGTCGCCGGTTGACGCAGGTGAATTCGCAGATTGCAATTCCATTTGTATATTCCAGTAAAGGATATGGTTTGTTATGGCACCAGTATGGATTAACCGATTTCAATCCTGCGGATCATCCAATAGTTCTTGAAAAACAGGATGTAAATGAATCCGGAGAAGAGCAGGTGGCAGAAGTAACCTCCACTTCAGGAACACAGAAAGTATCTCAAAATCAATCATTATACAAAGGCAGGTTTACTGTTCCCCAGGATGGCATTTATTCCATTTTTCTTGACCTGGGCGGCATGGGCAACCGCCATTTTGTAGTAATCGACGGGAAGTCTTGCCTGGACCAGAGTAACATGTGGTTACCTCCTACAGCAGGGGCATTGGTACATTTAACAGCCGGTGAGCACCAGGTGCAGCTGGTGTGCAAATCAGACAACCAACCTGGCCTTACCTGGAAGTTAATGGATGATAATACCACATTCCGCTCTCCGCATGCAAAAATGATCGACTATGTGGTGTTTTACGGACCCTCAGCAGATACTGTGATTGCTGCATACCGCAACCTATCGGGGAATGCACCGCTTTTCCCACTTTGGGCCTACGGCTTCTGGCAGTGCCGTGAACGCTATACATCGTCTGCCCATTTGATTGAAACAGTGAAGGAGTTTCGCAAACGGAAGCTTCCGATGGATGTAATAGTGCAGGATTGGCAATACTGGGGCAACAGGGGTTGGGGTGTGCCACAATTCGATGAAAAGAATTACCCGAATCCCTCAGGGTTTATTAAAGAACTGCACGATCTGAATGCCCGGTTCAATATTTCGATCTGGTCGAACCCCGATAAAAATTCGGAAATCGGAAAGGAATATGTGGCTAAGGAACGCTTTGTACCGGGCACCAAATGGCTGGATTATTTCAATCCCGAAACCCGGAAGGAATATTGGACGACACTGAAGGAAAACATGTTTGATAACGGGGTTGATTCGTGGTGGATGGATGCCGTTGAGCCGGAAAATGATGCACTCAGAGGTGAAAGAACCTACATGGGACCGGGAGATTTTTACCGGTTAACTTATCCACTCATGGTAAGTAAAGCGGTGTATGAGGGACAAAGAGAAACAACGGATGAAAAACGCGTTTGCATTTTAACCCGTTCCGCCTTTTTGGGGCAGCAACGCTTCGGAGTCATCAACTGGTCGGGAGATATTGGGGGCGATTGGGATACGTACCGCCGGCAAATAGTGGCAGGGTTGAATTTTACCATTACCGGGTTACCCTACTGGACAACAGACATTGGTGGTTTTTTCCGGCCGGGACATGCGCAGTATACCGATGAGAAATACCATGAATTGCTGATGCGCTGGTACCAGTGGAGCGTTTTTAACCCTATTTTCCGAATGCACGGCTACATGAGTGAAACCGAACCCTGGAAATTCGGACAACAGGTGGAAGACAACATGCGCCTGATGCTGAATCTGCGGTACCGGCTGATTCCCTATATCTATTCCGAAGCCTGGCAGGTTACCCATAGCGGCTCAACAATAATGCGACCGATGATTATGGATTTCAGAGAAGATACCGCAGCTGTGAACCGCCCGTTTCAGTTTATGTTTGGCAAGGCCGTATTGGTGGCACCCGTCACACAACCAGGAAATACTGATCAGGAGGTTTGCCTTCCGAAATCCACAGTATGGTATGATTTCTGGACCGGCGAACGATTTGAAGGCGGCCAGGCTGTCAAAACCAGGTTGTCAGCTGAGAAGATACCAGTTTTTGTTAAAGGTGGCTCCATTCTTCCGCTCGGAAAGCTGATTCAGTATACAACAGAAAAACCCGCAGATACACTTGAGATACGAATTTACCGCGGAGCAAACGGTACTTTCACACTCTATGAGGACGAAAACGACAATTACAATTACGAGAAAGGCATGTATGCGGAGATTCCGTTTTTCTGGAATGATTCAAAAAAAGTGCTGACCATAGGCGCCCGTCATGGAGTGTTTCCGGGCATGGTGGAAAAAAGAATCTTCAATATAGTTGTTGTGACATCGGGTAAGGCCAATGGTTTATCGGTATGTGAAAAACCGAACAAGCAGGTGTTTTATTCAGGTAAGAAAACCGCCATGAAGCTTAAGTGAGGTGTCCGATAAAATGTTAATTTTGTTTTGTTCCTGATATTCACAGCCGGGACCTACATTGTATGAAAACCAATCACATCACCCAACAAGATATAGCTGACCGGCTACATGTATCGCGGATTACGGTTTCCAAGGCATTGAGAGACCACCCTGATATTTCAACCGAGATGAAAGAAAAAGTCAGAAAGGCTGTTGAAGATCTCGGATATTCGCCCAATTTAATTGCCAAACAGTTAACACTTCAAAAAACTTTTACCCTGGGGATTGTCATTCCCGACCTGGAGAACAGCTTTTTTGCCTATTTGGTTGACAGCATTATTGATGCCGCTGCTGAACGAGATTATCATATTATTCTTACCGTATCACGAGAAAAAGAATTATCAGAGCGGAATAACATAATGAATCTGATTGGTATGCGGGTTGACGGCTTGCTTGTTTGCGTATCACAGCATACATCGGACCGGAAGATATTTGAATACGCACGTAAAGTCAAAATCCCCCTGGTGTTTTTTGACCGGGCCATTCAGGGTATGGGATTCAGTTATGTTGCTTTTGATGACAGAACAGGAACCATTGAAGCACTGAACCAGCTTATTTCAAGAGGTTATTTGAATATTGCCCACTTTGCTGGTTATCCCAATACCAGTATTGGTAATGAACGTTGCAGCGGTTATAAGGAAGCGCTGGCAAATAATGGTATTCCAATCCGTGAAGACTGGATCATTGAAGGCGGATATGAAATTAATGATGGTATCAGGGCATTCGAGCAATTGCATGCAACCAGGAAGTTACCTGAAATAATACTTACTGTAAATGACCGGGTGGCGTTGGGTGCCTATAAAGCCATTCGCAAAACCGGCATGAGAATTCCCGAGGATATCGGAGTTGTCGGGTATGGCTTCAACGAATCGGCCCACCTGTTCAGTCCTACCCTAAGCGTGATCAACCAGGATCCGATTAAAATGGGCAAGATAGCTGCCAACCTGCTGATAGACGAAATACAGGGAGTGACTCCCAGCTCGCATGCAGAGATACTGATACAGGAAGATTTTCACTGGAATACTTCGGTGATGAAGCGGTGAATGAAGCAGGAAACAGTCTCAAAAGGCTTATGAAGTAAGAGCGTCATTGCGAACGAAGTGAAGCAATCTATTGCACATGAACAGATTGCTTCGGTCGTGCCTCCCTGCCTACCGGCAGGCAGGCCTCGCAATGACGAATCTCAAGTTTTTTTAGACTACCTTTTGTGCGTTTTCGAATGGATTTTATATTTTATATTTTGTATTTTCATGGCAATTTTGCTTATGTGAATTTATTCCATATATTTACTTTCTCGCGAAAGTTATCGTGATTATAATGGTGCAGAATCTATTTCTATTCATAAAATCATGCAATTAAACTGATCTCAAATGAAACATGAAAAATTAACTACCCGGGAGAATCTGGTACCTTTCATCCTGATTACCGCATTGTTCTTTCTGTGGGGAATTGCACACGGCATGCTCGATACGTTAAACAAACATTTCCAGGAAATGCTGGAACTTTCAAAAGCCAAATCGGGATTAATCCAGTTTTCAACCTACATTGCCTATTTCACCATGGCATTGCCGGCAGGTTATTTCATGCGAAGATTCGGTTATAAAAAGGGAATCATTCTCGGATTGTCGCTTTTTGCTGCAGGAGCTTTATTAATTGCCGGAACCGCTTCATTCGAATCATTCTGGATTTTTCTCATTTGTTTGTTTATCCTGGGATGCGGGCTGGCTACGTTGGAAACTGCTGCCAACCCTTATACAACCAAACTTGGTCCGAAGGGAACTGCAGAACGGCGTATTAATTTTTCGCAATCGTTTAATGGTATGGCATGGGTTATTGGCCCCCTGATTGGGCTTTATATTTATAAAGGACAGGATGCAGCTGCCGGTGAAAAGCTGAATTCCATGATCCTGCCCTATGTTGTTATTGCAGCCGTTGTTATTGCAGTGGCAATTCTGTTTGTAAAAACACCATTACCTGATATTTCTGATGAGGACGAAGATAATGCTTCATTCAATGAGGGATCACCAGAATATGCCTTTATCAGCAAACCGCTTATTAAACAGCGGCATTTTGTAATGGGTGTATTGGCGCAATTTTCTTATGTTGCTGCGCAAACCGGTGTGTTCAGTTACCTGATCAACTATGTTACAGACGAAAATCAGCGTCTTCATTTCGAAATGGATTATGGCCCATATTTCCTTGCAATCGGATTCGCCCTTTTCATGATCGGGCGTATGTCGGGAAGCTTTATGATGCGTTTTCTCAGTCCCACCCGAATGCTTGCCCTATACGCACTGATGTGCTGCCTGTTGCTCCCGGTGGTGAGTGCAGGAATCGGCTGGACTTCGCTGATCTGCCTGTATGGTGTGTTCTTTTTCATGTCGATCATGTTTCCCACTATATTTGCCTTGGGAATTAAGGACCTGGGACCTAAAACCAAGAAGGCATCATCATTTATTGTTATGGCAATAGTGGGAGGGGCTGTTTTCCCGCCTATTATGGGCCTGATCGCAGATAAATCCAGCATGTCCATTGGTTTTCTGGCCACTATTCCCTTTTTCGTGTTCATTCTTTATTATGCCTTGAAAGGTCATAAGGTTGTGAATAAATTGACGTAGCCTGTTTAATATTAAAAAGTGACTGATGAAAAAGATAAGATTAATAGGAATTCTGGTTTGGGCAATTCTTTTTAAGACAGAAGCCCAGGACATTTCCTTAATGAAGCTTTGGTATGACCATCCGGCCAAAAAGTGGACAGAGGCCCTGCCAGTTGGTAACGGCAGATTAGGAGCTATGATTTACGGAGACCCATATAAAGAAGTCATTCAGCTCAATGAAAGCACAGTATGGGCCGGCAGTCCGAACCGAAATGACAATCCCGATGCCAGGGAAGCCTTGTCTGAAATCAGGAAGCTGATCTTCGAGGGCAAATACAAGGAAGCTCAGGACCTGACGAACAGCAAAGTAATTACCAAAACATCACATGGAATGCCTTACCAAACTGTTGGTAACCTGAAAATGACATTCCCGGGACACGAGAATTATACCGGCTATTATCGGGAACTTAATTTGGAAGATGCTATAGTAAAAACCAGCTATACCATCAACGGGATCGGCTATACTTCTGAAGTTTTCGCTTCTTTTCCCGATCAGGTTATTGTAGCCCGTTATGCTGCCGACAAGCCGGGTTCGGTTAGTTTTTCTGCCACATTGGACAGACCTGCTGAAGTGAATGTAACCACTTCCGGAAATGACGAGATCGTACTTACAGGCGTTACCAATGACTTTGAAACAGTAAAGGGCGGCGTAAAATTCGAGGCCAGGATGAAGGTTGTTGTTACCGGGGGTAGTGTTTCTGCCGGTAACGGAGAATTGATAGTTGCTGATGCTGATGAGGCGGTTGTATATGTTTCCATAGCTTCAAGCTTCATTAACTATAAAGATATCAGCGGCAATGCCTCCGAAAGGGCGAGGACCTACCTGGAGAAAGCACTGAAAAAAGATTATGTCACAACTTTAAGCGGTCATATTGCCGATTTCCAGGCCTTGTTCACCAGGGTAAGCCTTGATTTGGGTACCACTGAGGCAGTCAAATATCCTACCGATATACGCCTTGAGCAATTTGCCAAAGGCAACGATCCACAATTGGTGGCCCTGTATTTTCAGTTTGGACGTTACCTGTTGATCTCCTCTTCGCGGCCCGGCGGACAGCCGGCCAACCTGCAGGGGATCTGGAATGACCAGCTTACCCCTCCATGGGATAGCAAATACACCGTTAACATCAATACCGAAATGAATTACTGGCCTTCGGAAATTACCAATCTCACCGAAATGAACGAACCATTGATTCAGATGGTGCGCGAACTTTCCGAATCAGGGAAGCAAACAGCAAAAGATATGTACGGGGCCAGCGGATGGGTATTGCATCACAATACAGATATCTGGCGCATCAGCGGTCCGATTGACGGATCATTCTGGGGAATGTGGCCCATGGGGAGTGCCTGGCTTTCGCAACATCTGTTTGAAAAATATGAATTCAACGGAGATGTGAAATATCTTGAATCGGTATATCCTGTTCTTAAAGAAGCAGCTGCATTTTTTCTTGATTTTCTGATAGAAGAGCCAGAACATAAATGGCTGGTGGTTTCTCCATCAATATCGCCGGAAAATTCCCCTTCCGTTCATCCTGAATCTACCATAGCTGCAGGCACTACCATGGATAACCAGCTGGTTTTTGATTTATTTACCAAAACAATCCGTACTGCCGGCATTCTCAATACTGATAATGAATTGGTGGCCCGGCTGAACGAAGCGTTAAACCGTTTGCCTCCCATGCAAATAGGCAAGTGGGGCCAATTGCAGGAGTGGATGTATGACTGGGATAATCCGAAAGATGATCACCGCCATGTTTCACATTTATATGGTCTTTATCCGTCGAATCAGATTTCTCCATACCGCACACCCGAATTATTCACTGCTGCAAGGACCTCTTTGCTGGCGCGCGGTGACGAATCAACCGGCTGGTCTATGGGCTGGAAGGTAAACCTTTGGGCGCGTTTGCTTGACGGGGATCATGCCTATAAACTCATTACAGATCAGCTAACACCTTCCCTCATGCCCAATGGACGGCAAAAGGGCGGCACCTATCCCAACCTGTTTGATGCGCACCCGCCATTCCAGATTGACGGCAACTTTGGTTGCACTGCCGGTATTGCCGAAATGTTACTGCAGAGCCAGGACGGAGCCATTCATTTGCTTCCGGCACTTCCGGATGCCTGGAAGAAGGGGAGTGTAAAAGGATTAAAAGCCCGGGGTGATTTTGAGGTTGGTATAAAATGGGAAAATGGCGAATTAACCAGAGCAACAATCAAATCGTTGCTGGATGGGAAATGCCGGATTCGCTCCTACATTCCCTTAAAAGGCAAAAAACTCAAAAAAGCAAAAGGTCCCAACCCCAATCCACTTTATCAGGTTGCTGAAATCAGGAATCCTTTAAATCATGCTGACGCCGGTTTAGTGGTTCCTGTTCTGAAGCCTACCTATGAGTATGATCTGACCATGAGAAAGGGCGATATTATTGAATTAAGTAAAAGATAAATATGAATACTATGAATTCAAGTGAAAAGAAAATTGACTACAAGCGGATTCCTCAAATAACCTTACCTGATGGCAGTAAGATCCCTTCCATAGGGTTGGGAACGTTTGGTTCCGATTCAGTGAATCATGATACAGTGGCAGCAACCGTAAGACGAGCCATATATGCCGGTTACCGGCACATCGACTGTGCATCAGTTTACGGAAATGAGGCCAATATAGGTCGCACGCTGAATGAAATGTTCAGCAGTAATTTAATTAAAAGGGAGGACCTGTGGATCACATCCAAGGTATGGAACAACAAGCACGGCCAGGTTGGAGAATCATGCCGGCAGACATTGAGTGATCTGCAAACGGCATATCTGGATCTTTATTTGGTGCACTGGCCCTTTCCTAATTTTCATCCGCCCATGTGCGATGTCAATTCCCGTAACCCGGACGCAAAGCCATATATTCACACTGACTACATGAAAACCTGGCGGCAGATGGAAAAACTGGTGGAGGAGGGATTGGTCAGGTACATTGGAACCTCCAACATGACCATTCCCAAACTGAAGCTGCTGCTAAGAGATGCAAAAATAAAACCGACATTCAATGAAATGGAGTTGCATCCTCATTTTCAGCAACCGGAATTGCTTGAGTTTTGTAAGAGCAACAATATTCAACCGATAGCCTATTGTCCGCTGGGTTCACCAGGAAGGCCTGACCGTGACCGGACACCTGATGATACCGTGGATTTGGAGGATCAGGTAATTGTGAATATAGCCAAACGGCTTCACGTTTCACCCGCCCAGGTAGCCATTAAATGGGCCATACAGCGGGGGCAAATCCCCATTCCTTTCTCGGTAAACCATTTTTTCGACAATCTCGAAGCAGCAGCATCTGTTAACCTTACTGACGCTGATATGAAGGCGATTTCGGAAATCGACAAAGGTTGCCGACTCATTAAGGGACAGGTTTTTCTGTGGAAGGACAACCAAAGCTGGGAAGA